>NZ_SPVJ01000119.1:0-3935 GCF_004634465.1 Bradyrhizobium sp. MOS001 | reverse complement strand
AGAGCTCTTGCGTGTCATCATCCGAGCCTTCTTCGAGACCGTCCCGGCTCGAAACACCGCTTGAGCCGGGCGCCGCCGCCAGTTCTTCACGAACGACTCTCAACTCCAAATTCGAGGGCGACGAATCCTGAAGGCTTAGAAATCATAAGCATTCCAAGCTAACACTTTTGATCACGCGAACACTCACAAACTTTAATAGTCTCTAAGCATCCATAACGAGCTTAATGACAAGGGTCGAGTATTCTCCAGGTGTCGAAATGCTGAAACACAAGCCTGCGCAGCCAATGGTAGCGCGAACCTGACAGGTGAACGGAGATGCCAACAATGTTTACCGAAACACTAGCGGACAATACTCGCACCAGTCTGGTTGGCTTGCAGGATGTGTACTTCTCCCAGGACACTCATACGCTTCACCGCGAACTGAGGTGGCGTCAGCCAGGGCGCGCCGGCAGTATCACAACCGAAGATATAACGATCTCGCGTTGGATGGATCCACTGAATACGTTTAGTCGGGAGGAAGCGCGAACCCCTCGCGATCAATACTTCATTGGCGTTGCCTTGAAATCCACTCGGCTCAAGCTGACCAGAGATCGTCAAATCATCTTCGATGGGATCATGCCTGTGGGCGCTCTCTATGTAGGAGCCCCCTCGACTGAACTCAGCGCCCAGTTTGATGCACCTTACGACTTCCTACACTTGCACGTTTCTGCTCACTATTTTCGCTCCAAGAAATTGGCGAGCCAAGATCGGCGCGGGCAGGAACTGAGTGATCTCGTACTTCTACGTGACTCGTTTGCGGCTCAGCTTGCCAAAGCGTTGGTAGAGCACGACGACGCTGCAGACTCCACCTTTGCGAGTTCGCTCGGTCAAACGTTGGCGATGCATGCCGCTCGGCTGGAGTTACCGCGCGTCAGAATGAATGCTCTGCCGAAATGGAGGCTACGGCGAGTTGAGGATTACGTGAAGGAGCATTTTGATCAATACATCCGACTTGGGGATCTCGCCAAGGTAGCCGGATTGTCACGCATGCATTTCGCCGCGCAATTTCGGGCTGCGACCGGATACCGTCCACGCGAATATCTTTTGCATCAGCGTATTGAACACGCAAAGTCCCTATTGGCTGATACAGAGACTTCGCTCGCCCAAGTGGCACTTGCCGTCGGCTTCGGCACGCAGGCGTATTTCTCGACCGTTTTCAAACGGATCACCGGAGACACCCCGGCCCGGTGGCGTTGCAGCGCCCGCAACGCGTCGGTCGCGCAATCTTTTCAGTATGCGACGACTGGGAACGCAAGCACCATAAAACGCTGATCTGACGGCAATTCCGTCTTATCCTCAGAGCATTGCTCAAATTCCGTTACGAGCGCAAAGAGAGCTCGCGCGAAGAAGTATCTTTCGCAAACATCGGTGAAGCGTGGGATTCCCTTCTTGTGACTGCGAGGGAGTTGATCTAAATCAAGCTGCGCGCGTTACGGTTTTTCGGTCCGGCGCCTGATCCGCGAAATGCGAAGTTACATCAAAAACTTGGTGTACGATGAATAACAGGCGCCCTGCATCGTCCAACACTGGACTTTTTAGCGGCTGCCAGTACGCTCCACAAATTCCCCAGCCGCGTCGCGGACATCATAGCGTTGAATTGCCATCGCGTGCGGCCGCCCGCTCTCGGCGACCGTCGCTACAGATGAATATAGTCGGGCGACGCCATCAGCGATCGGATCACTAGGATTATCCGGAAAAATATCGAATATACGCTCGCCGGCCACTTCGGCAATATCGATCATCGCAGCCGCAGTGTAGAGCTTGTTTGCATCTACTATGTGCAAGCCTGGACGCGTGTCAATCAGAAGCAGTGTGCTCGCTTGTTCAAACTCTCGTTGAAAGACACTCACGCATTTATTTGGCAGCACAGGATAGCGGTGCCTCTTCGCCGTCCAATCGCTTCGAAATGCGCCTTGCACGTCCGCTTCGATCGCGGCCAATTTGCGCTGCGATTGCAAAAGAAGCGACCGAACTATCGCCTCGCTCGTCTCTTCCAAAAGAAGGCGCTGATAGAGCGCGATATTCTGCTGCTCGATGAAACGCTGCATGGCCGGCCCCCTGAGACCACACCATAAGGAAATGCCGTGGAACTAAGAGCCGCCAGCCTTGGGGGAACTGACGGCTCAACGGTTGGGGGCGTAGTGGGGACAGAGCGCTCGGCACGCATGGTCGCAATCAGCATCCTGTTGAGCCGAAGCGAATTTTCGCTTTCGACTAGGGGGCGCAATTTGCACGGTCGAACGCCTCGGTCCGCTCGCGGAAAAGGCGGCGGTCACACTTACCGAACTCGGTTACGATAGCGTCCACGAAGTCGCGGATTTCGCGGACTACGTCCGCACGCTCAAATAGGGCACGGGCCCACGGCCGCCGCAAAGGTTCGCAGCCCGGGTTGAGATGAGTCAATGTAGGGCTTCCGATGCACGGATAGAGTCGAAAGCGTACCGAGCGGCACGAGCGCGCAGGTGCCGTTATAGTTGCGGGGCCTGGACTCCTAGGCACCCCGGGCTCCGTTTCACCACGACGAAAGCGAGCGCAACCAGTAGCCGGCCTCGTAAGAGCAGCTCCGCCGGCGGGACTTATGACACTTCCGAGGAGGTTTCAAATGTACAATCGTATCTTGGGACTGACGACATCCGTTCTCATTCTGGCGTACTGCACTGTGGATGCCTTTGCACAGAGCCAAATAACGCCCCAACCAGATCAGCAACAAATGCAATCGCATCCCATGGGCCAGGAAGGCGGGGGCACGATAGGGCACGGAAGCATGAGGGGCGGCGGCATGATGGGACAAATGATGGGGCGCGGCATGACGGGTGGGGGCACGATGGGACCACCTTTTATGATGCGTATGATGTTCGCTCTGATGGACGCCGACGGCGATGGGAGCATCTCACTGCAGGAGTTTCAGGCAGCCCACGAACGAATTTTCAAGGCGATGGATGGCAATAAGGATAGCAAGCTTACGCTGGAGGAGATGCAAGCGTTCATCCACGGGACAAGGTGATCGACTTCGTCAAGTCCGACGAAGAAGCAGAACATGTAGCTCTATACGCTGCTCGCCGGGACGAATAGCCCGAACTGGCTCATGACAAGCGAGTGTTCGCCGGCTTGCGAAAGCCTAGCACGCCCGAGCTGTCACAAAACCGTGCGTCAGGTCCTCCACGTCGTCGATGTTGGTGAGGTACACCGTCACCTCGTCGCCCTGCTTGACCTCAAATTTGTCGAGCGCGTACGCGGTCGAGTACATGTAGACGCGCACCTGGTTGCCGTCGCGGACCACCTGGCTGCGTCTTGCACACGGTTACCAGCGCCGTGGCCGGCGGACTTCTCATGCTGTTGAGCGCGGCCGCAAGGTCGAAGACGTCATGACCTGGCAGGTAATCTCGGTGCAGGAGGAGACCTCACGACCTCACTGGCCGATCTGGTCGACCTGATGGAGAAGCACGACATCAAGCGCGTCCTTCATCGCGGAGATGCTGCGCGCCGGTGTGCGGGCCACCATTGATGCTGTCCCGGATTGCGCTTCGTTCGTGGCGCGGGCGAGGGGATCGGCGTGCATCTCCTCACCGGACCGGTCGCGATCGAAGGCGCCGAGCCCGGTGACATCCTGGAAGTGCGCATCCTCGATATCAGGCCGCGGCCGAGCTGCAGCGCCTGTTGCAGGCGAGCGCGAGGCCAGCCGCCAGCAGCGCCGGCAGCTTGATGCTGATATGCTGTAAATAAGCGCCGAACTTTGCCCCCCATCTGGAGTGGGCCCTCCAGGGGGGACAGGTTGGCTTTCAGTAATTGACCGGACGGCCGGGCTTTCAGAGGATGAAGGCCCATGGCAAAGCACCGAACGCATAGCGTCGAGTTCAAGCAGCAGGTTTCCCAGGAGTATCTGAGCGGCGAGACAC
>NZ_SPVJ01000118.1:0-4192 GCF_004634465.1 Bradyrhizobium sp. MOS001 | reverse complement strand
CGGCATCGGGCCGCGCAGCAGAGTGCGCCATAAATCCATACTTCGCGGGCGTGGAAAACCCCGCAGCTTATCGGCGGCACGGCCGCCGCGCCTACTAGGGCAGTTGCGAGAGACGCCCAGCCCGCCATCGTGAACCGGCGGGCCTTTGCTTTTCCACACCCGCGACGCGCAGTAGTTCGCGCGCGTTCCGCGGGCCAAGGTTCGGATTAGCCTACGTCGTTCTGACATTGCCCCATAGGCTCCCGATAGCGTGAGCCGTGGGTCAACCACCGAGAGCAAGTAAAACCGGCCACAGCTTTGCAAGGAGCCAGAGCATCAGGGCGAAACACGCCCAAATGCCCATTAAAGCAAAGACGGCCCGAGGATTCCTGAAGATCATCACAGTGCCAACTTAGCACTCGTCGGAGATCTCCGCACTGAGCGAATGGGGTAGCCCGCCAGCGTGGAATTCGGCGGGCTCTCTATGCTCATGCGGACTGGGGCAAATGCGTCACCTTCTCCGCCGATCAATGTTGTTGTGGCCGGGGAAGAACAGACCGGCTAGCACGCCAATAGCAGCAGGTATGACAAGGCTGAGACAGTCCATGACGCACCGCCTCTCAGCAAACGGATCGCCTGCCCGATAAACTGACGGGCCTTCAACTGCGTTCCGCCTTCAACTGCGTTCCGCATCAGCGACAAAAACCCGCCATCGTGAATCGGCGGCCCTTTGCTTTTCCACACCCACGACCGGCAGTAGCTCGCGAGCATCCCGCGCCGCTAGGAATCGATAATTTGACTCTCGCCTGCGCCGCGGTTCGATGGCGTCATGACCAAGGCAGAGAACAGAGCGGCGGCGAGAGCTTGGCACCAACTACGCATGCGTCAGCGCGCGGAGGAAGTGCGGGCCGAGGCGATAGCGACCGATCTGGCCGAGCTCGGCCGGCTTCGCCACTACCTCATCTTTGGCAGGAAGGATCGCCGCGCCGACCGCGAGAAGCTGATGAGCGCCATTGACGACTACGTCGGTGAGATGACTGGCGATCGAACCGCGCTGCACGCCAAAAACCACAAGTGCGGGTGAAGCAGTTCGGCCTGGGGGGGACGAAGAATCGGGTAGTCGATCTGCATGAAACTCGCCGCCGAACGTGCCTTTGCCGCACCTGAAGCCGCCGCCCGCAAACTGGTCGAGCTCGCGAAGACCATTGAAGCCGTCCAGGACGGTCGCATTCACATCGAAAAGCTCAATGCTCCGTTTCTCTACACGCTCAAGGCCACCGGGTCGGAGTTCGGCGCCGGCATCAAGCATTGAGAAGGGCTGGCCCGAGCTGCACGAGAGCGGGACCTATGTCCGGCTGATCAGCATCAGCGCAAAAGCGGCCCCAGCAAAAGACTAAGTTGCCGGGGCCGTTTGGAGGTCACCTTGGCGGTAATGGGGTCGCCAGGTGGTCATGAGCATAGGAAAAACCGGCAATCAGTTCTGTCCACTTGTGCCCAAAGCGGTATAGTTTCTCATCGGGAACGGAACCGATCGCAATGAAGGACATGCAGGCTCAGTTGGAAAAGCTTCGCACGGATGCTGCCGAGTGCGCCTTGATCCGCGATCTTGCTACTGAACCCAAGAAGCGAGAACTGTTCACAAGGCTGGCCGAGCATCTGACAGTTCTGGCCGACGAGGTTGAACACGCCATTGCTGCCGCGGGACCTGAACTGAAGCGAAAGGAATGACCGAACGAGGCTGGCGTCGGCCTTTCGAGGGTCCGATCAGGATCGGCGAACGCACTCTGGTGACGCTGCTCGACGCCGGCGAGTACATTGCCGCACTGCCGAAGAAAGAGCACGCCGCACCGGAGTGGCAAGCGGCGATGGAAGCCTTGATCCTGGTGGCGGAAGGTGGCGGTCCGACGATGTTTGCCCGCATCGGGGTCATACGGGCGTTGAACCGCCACCACGTCCTGGAGTTTAACCCGAAGGGAAAAGAACCGCATTGGGGCCGGCGCAAGCTGAAGAGGGATCAATGACCGTCTTCGTGTACGTCAATACGGGCAAGCAGGTCGGCGACATTGATCACATCAAGGTTTTCGCAACGGTGGACGCCGCGGAACGATGGTTCGATGAAAACGATCCGGAGGGCGTCGCCTTCGAATACGATGTTTTGGGCTTGCCAGCCGGAACCGCGTGATCTGAGACGCGGGTCCAATGGGAAAAGCCGCAGCGTGGTTCCAGCCCCCACTGCGGCATTCCCGGAACTACGAAAAACCTTGGTGCTCAAATCTCGCCGGTGTTCTTTTAATAGAACACCCCGTTCCGAAAATGGATTCCGTAAGAATACCGGTGCGCGAAGTTCGAGCATTGCCGTGTGAGGGCGAACATGGCACGGGCATGCATTCCAGCCCCAATGCTCCCGGCTGCCGATCTAATTGCGGATTAGAGCGCCGGGAGTGCTAGGCCCGCCAGCGTGAACCGGCGGGCCTCACTTGGTCGAAACTGGCGTGTACTCATAAACGTCAGCTTCCGAGAGCAAAGTGGAAGTTGCCCCGCTTACTTGGCATCGACTGCTTGTGATCCGAATTAGGCCGCCTAGGATGTCCGCCCCGCTCGCATCTCGCGCCATCTGCGTTTGGAACTGAAACATTTTCTAGCCTGAATGATTTACTCCCGGGGCTTCGCAAGACGAGGCATTCATGAACCCTCTTTCGGCGAGCGACCTGTTCCTTACGGTCGCGGTTATGAGCACGACGTTCCTGATTGAGATCGGGTTTTTCATCCTGATCGGAATGTTCTGAAATAGCGCGCTATTGGGGTGATACGCAGCGGGTGCGAAGGTCTAGTTCTCCTCGAACTTGATGGTTGAGACCGGCCATCTTCCGTCATGACCTTTGATTGAAATCCGAAGCCCGTGCAATTCATCCAGCCAAACGTTCTCGACCGTGCCTGCCTTTCCGTCAGTAAGGACGACGGTTTTGCCGATCAATTCGGATTGCGCCTTACCGTACTCATTCAAGATCGTCGATGCACGAAGCTTCACCGGCGGCATCGTTCATCCATGTTCGGCCGAGGCTGCGGCTCAACCGCGCGCCTTGTTCCAGTGCTCGGCCGCTTCGAATTCGCGGAGCCGATCGATTTGCGCTCTCAGGCTCGCCGGTAGTTTCGACTCTGGTTTCAGCGACGCACGTAGTCTCTCGCCGATCTCTCGAATGATGGCCCGACAGTGCATGTGGTCAATGTCAATTCGGTTGCGCATGACGGAGCCTTCGGTTCCGGCAGCACCCGTGCCTCCCCGGCAACCGATCGGGGCACTGCTGGCGATTTTGAATAGAACTGGAGACCGTCGCTTTTGGCTATCTGCGCGAGCGCTTGTGTTAAGAACAGCGGGTCGTTCGCCACGACCTTTGGCTATCCGCGACATGCGCCGTGTTACTACAGGCGAGCGACGGCCTCAGTTTTTCTAAAGCCAGGCGGACGCTTTCGTTCCTTGATTTCTGATCGCGACCGCGATGTTCCATTCCGAAGGAGGAACCTGCCCCAGCGGCTAGTCGCTGGCGCCATGGAAGCAACTTCCGATGCGGCCGAAAACATTGGGCCGCAGTGTTCGGGAACCATTTCTGAGAGTGTCCGGTTAGTTCATGGGGCGATAAAGGGCACCATCGTCATGAGGACCAAATATCTCGCTGCGATTGCGATAGCTGTTCTTGCTTGTAGTGGGCTGGTCGTGAATTCCGTCGGCTCGCTTCATCGCGAAAAGCAGTCCACGCCGGGCGCCAACCAAGTGGCGGACCGTTTAGCTGGGTCCTTGGATCCGTATTTGATACGGTCTGGTGGCTAAAACGGCCGGTGCAACTCAGAAATGCATTGGCGGCGCTGCCTTAAGTCATGGGGCATCGCGCCCGTTCGGCAAGCAAGGCTGTAACGCCCTTGCCTCACATCCCATCGCACTCGCATCCATACGTCGCATTCCTCGTCTGTCGGATTGAACGCTGCCTCCGCCTACGGCGCAACTTCGTGTCCGTTACTTCCGATATTGGCCCCGAGCTGAACACCACGGAAGCCAACGCCACGTCTGCTGTCGGAGGGAAGCCGGACGTCGCCCCACTGGTTGGCTGGCAGCCGCTTTTGACCCTGGCTGTGTGAAAAGCCACGAGTCGGTTACGATTCCTCCGTTTCCTGATGGGGGATATGGATGGGACGCTTCGTTGAAGGCGCGGACAGATCC
>NZ_SPVJ01000117.1:0-4198 GCF_004634465.1 Bradyrhizobium sp. MOS001 | reverse complement strand
TTCAGACGGCCCATCATGGATCGACCTCGTCGCGATTCGCGTCAACACAACGGAATCACGCTTGCCGGCTCGTCTCAACTGACTTTTGCAACAAAATCGGCCATAACCGGACATCAACCAGCGAAGGACCGTGGGTCTCACAGCACTGGCGTACACTGCATGTCTGCTCCGACGATGAGCGGCCCGTTGTAGGCAGTTCGCAAATCAGCGATGGCCGCATCGAGTTCAAACAGACCGAAATGACTGACGATGAGCTGCTTGACCGCAGCCTCTTGGGCAACGCGTCCGACGACTGCCGGTGTTGCGTGCAAGGGAACATTCGCACCGGGCGCGATTGCAAGATGCATGATCAGGAGGTTCGCGCCCTTTGCGAATTCGACGAAGCCCGGATCGGTGCCGTTTTGGTCGGAGCTAAACACGATCGACACATTTCCGGTCTGCACGCGATAGGCCAAGGTTGGCATATTTCCATGCGGGATTTTCCGTGCCGTGACTGTCGTTCCCTCGCGCTGCAAAACCACGGATGGATCGCTTTTGACAGCGTCAATCACTCCGACATCAAGTCGAACGCCACCCGCCACAACGCGCCCCATATCGGGCCGCACGCCGCTGCCCCCGTATGAGCCGCCTAACGCCGATCCGAGCACTGGAAATGCGCCACTCTTCTCGTCAAAAAGCCTCTTGAGGAAAATCGCAAAGTCAGGGGCCGCATCGTTGCCTGTAGGACCGAAAACCTTGAGAGGTTCCTTGCGGACCTCGTGGCTCAGCCAAAGGAACGCTGGCAAGTCGGAAACGTGATCTGGATGAAGATGGCTTATTCCGACCATCCACAAGTCTTCGAGTTTGGCTTGCGATTCACCAAAGCGGTGTTGAGCACCACCGCCCATGTCGATGAGTATTCTTGCGCGCCCCTCGATCCAGACCAGATAACTCGTCGATGCCCGAGTGGGATTCATTCTGGGGCCACCAGAACCGAGGATTTGCACGTCGAGCGGCGTTGTGCCGCAACTCTGTCCGAAAGCGCTCAAACTGCTCAGTGACGCACAGAAAATTCCCAGCAAGAAAATAACCGGAAGCCGAACCATGAAGACACCCATGTTGTTCAAACAGAGTCTATCAAATCGGTCTTGCAAATTTCACGACAGGGCCGAGATGGTCATTCGGGCAGCCCTGCTTGCCGCAATCCTTCCTCATATCGCGCGACGTCCTCAGCACGTCGATAAGGGCCAAGCACATCTTTGAGATTGGAAACGCGCAGCGTGGGGCTGAGTTCTCGCAGCCGAGCCACGGCCTTGTGTGCTTGCTCCGGCCGACCGGCCATTGCGTTGCTTGCGGCGGTGATCCGTAATCCAGGCCGATAGTCCGGGCTGCACTGCAATGCCATTGCCGCCCATGATGCCGCTTCGTCATAGCGGTCCAAAAAGAAATGTGCATACGCGGTCCCGGCTCGCATGCCCATCAGCCACGGATCAAGTGGGCTCAGGCGAATGGCTCGTGCGAAGCGCTCGATCGCCGATTCCGGCTCGCCGAGCCAGAGTTTTACCCAGCCGCCGAAATTCCATGCCTCAGCCAAATTGGAATTAAGCGCGATCGCGCGATCAACTAAGCCGGCACCTACCCCGAGATCCCCAACAACAAACGCTAACGCATTCCCGCCAGCGGAGAGCGCGTTCGCGTCATCCTTGCCCAACTCAACTGCCCGTTGGGTGAGCTTCTTCACTTCGGCAATCGCGTTCGCCGTGTCCGGAATCCAGCCATTGATCCTGGCAATGAGGTAGCAAAAGGCTGCGCGACCGTAGGCGGTGGCAAATTCCGGGTCGAGCTCTATCGCGCGGTTGAACAGACGCAATGCCTCGTCGTTCGCTTGCCGGTTACCAAACTGATGAAGCCGGGCCAGACCGCGCAAATAGTGGGCATAGGCGTCGAGACTAGCGGTCGGCTTGCGTTTGGCGCGCTCGATCTCAGCTTTCTCCACCGCAGGCGCGATCGCCCCGACAACGCTTTCAGTCACCTGGTCCTGCAAATCGAAGATGTCGCCGAGCTCGCCATCAAACCGATCGGCCCAAATATGTGCTCCAGTAGCGGTATCGACGAGTTGTCCCGTAATGCGCACTCGGTTTGCCGCCTTGCGAACGCTCCCTTCCAACACGTAGCGCACCCCAAGCTCGCGCCCCACCTGCTTCACGTCGACAGCGCGCGCCTTGTAGGTGAAGCTGGAGTTTCGGGCGATGACAAATGGCGCCTTGAAACGGGACAGCGCCGTGATGATGTCCTCGGCCATTCCATCGGCAAAGTATTCCTGTTCGACATCGCCAGACATATTCTGATGAGCACCGCAATGGAAGGCCTGTCGGGCAGCGGAGGCGGACTCCCGGCCTCGGCAAAAACTGGCGCAGCCTCTCGCGTTTCCGTCGGCGCATCGACCTCAAAGGCCCTGATTGGCTCCTGAATGTTCTTTACATGTTGAACGCCAAGATCCGTACTTGGGTCTGTGACCGAGGCTCGCGCGGGCAATTCTTCCTCGGTGATCTCGCCAACAAACCGGAAGCCTCTGCGAGAAACCGTCCGTATCAGGCGTTGCTCCTTGCCGGTATCCCCGATTGCCTTGCGCACGGCATTGACGTGGCTGGTCAGCGTGGATTCGGACACGATCCGTCCTTCCCACACCGCCTTCAGAAGATCGTCCCTTGTCACGACCTGTTCCCGGTTTCGGACCAGGAAGAGCAGCAGGTCGAACACCTTCGGTCCGATGGGGATGAGCTCGGAGCCTCGCTTGAGCTCGCGCCGGTTGGCATCGAGACAATAATCTTCGAATAGAAACGACACTTGTGATCCTTCCTGGACAAGAAGCCAAGGAAAACTCGATCGCAATTCAGGCCGGCTGCAAGGTCTTTTCCGTTCGAAACAGTACACATTTTCTCACCCTTCGGGAACGAGGGTTCGAGAAATGGTTGGCCCGCCTGCACTCGACGCGCACTGACGTTCGCAATCAACGCAACAGACCTGGCCGAGCCGAGGCACGGCTTACCACCTGCATCGCCTCCCGAGTGCGAGGATACGTTCATGAACAAGCATATCTTGCGCGCTTCCCTGGAGGACGCGTCAGTTGCGCCTGAGGCGTGCCAAGTCACTCTGGCTCATGCCGAGCGCCCTCCCGCCGGTGCAGAAATGGCGCGGGTGCTCGGGACCACGCCATTTCACATGGCTTTGGATTCCTCCGGCGCCGGAATCGCCCACTGGAAGCATGACCCGCTGCACGACGTCGTCGCGCCCATGAGCCATCACGTCATCATGGCTTACAACGGCACGGTGCAGCGCATGGAGCGGCGGATGGGAAGCGTGGTTGCGATCGGTACGTTTCGTCCCGGAGTCGTGATCATCATCCCCGAAGGATCGAGCTCCCGGTGGGATATTCCGAAACCCGTCGATGTCATCCAACTCTATCTTCCGCACGCCACGCTCGAGCGGGTTGCAGGCGAGGTCGACAGCGCCACCTCGACCGATCTGCTGGAGCGAACGGCGCATCCCGACCCCATTACATCCCGATTGCTCCTGACCGCGACCGACGCCGTGGTGGGCAATGTCGTCGTGGATACACTGTTCAGGCATCAGCTGATGGACCTCTTGGCCACGCGCCTGCTGGCGGCGCATGTCGGCGCGCCGTCCACGTTCCAGCCGACGCGGGGCGGCCTCTCACCGGTCGTATTGCGCCGCGCCATCGAGCGCCTGCACTCGGACATCGACGCTGACGTATCGCTCGCGGCGCTCGCTTCTGATGCCGGTCTTTCGCGATTCCACTTCTGCCGCGCCTTCAAGGAAAGCACCGGGCTTTCCCCACATGCCTGGCGGCGCCAGCAAGGGCTCGAGGAGGCCAAAAACATGCTGCGCGGCACCGACGCGTCGGTCCTCTCGATCGCGGTCGCGCTCGGCTATTCTTCCCAGACCGCGTTCGCCGCCGCCTTCAGGAAGCTGACCGGGGACACCCCGAGCAATTGGCGACGGCGTGCACGTTGACAGCATCGCCTATGCTGGGAACAGCATCATTGCGAGAAAGGCTCCAGGATGCAGGCGGGCAAAAGAAGGTCCCATGACCGCTATGGGTCTTGGGTGTGTGCAAACGGATAGGTCGGCACGCGGCCGTGGTCGCCAATCGTTGCAGGCGGCCGATGTCTCGCGTCGGAGCGTCCAATGACTGGCC
>NZ_SPVJ01000116.1:0-4341 GCF_004634465.1 Bradyrhizobium sp. MOS001 | reverse complement strand
CCCGATGATCTGCTCTTCCGAAAAGCGGCTGCGCTTCATGCTCTGGTCCTTGTCGTGGGCCAGAACGAACTTCAAACTGGATTAAACCCGCGGGGCAAGGTCATCTCCAGCGGAGGCAGAGGCGCGACAGGTGATAGATCAAACCACTGAGGAGATTGCCTCTCGACAGGATGACCTAAAGTACCTGCGCGTAAATGGTTCGCCTATATTGTCGCTTCCGGGACTTGCCGAGGTTGACGGCAAATCAAGACAACCCGCGAAGGAAGCGCGCTGATCTTACAATGGCCAGAAACTTCAAGAACTCGCGCCCCTTGTTTGCGACCGCGGCGAAACTCAATCGCGAGCGATTCAACGAAATACTGAGGAAAGCCGGGAAGGACGTCATCACCGATAAGGCATTCGAATCCGCTGATCGCAGGCGGAGCGACATCGGCAAGCTTCAACAGACAATTTTCTTTCTGCAACTTCCGGCCTTTATCTACTTGGTGCTCCTGATCTCCGGCACTGATGTTAATTTGAATATGTTCGGGATTACAGCGACCAAAAATCTTAGGGAGGCTCTGATCGTAATATCGGCTGGCCTCGGCCTCTGGAGTGCGTGGCTCAATCATCAAGTTGATGTTTTGGAGAGTATCCTTCAAGCAAAGAATGAGCGCTTAGCGAAAGGAAACGCCGACACTCTCAACGTCCTGAATACCGCATACGGGCTTGAAAAATTCACCATCCCCAAGCCGATCGATCCAATGATCGGCTACAGTACGCTCCAAGCTGCAGCTGTAGTTGTTTTTGGATTGGCTATAGTAGCGCTAATTCTGCTCCTCACAGTCACTGTGGCAGCAGTTCACTACTTCACTCTCTTAGATATTTATAGGCATCCCAACTTTGGGCCGCTCTTCACTTTCATTGTAATTTCGTTCGTTGTGCTCGCCGACACGATCACTTTCAGCTGGATCGCCATTCAGTCCGGCATCTTGCCGTATGCTAACCGGGATCGTCTGATGCGGCTGGGTAAACTTTACGACACCGATCCTCAAAAAGCCCAATCCATCGTGCGCCAAATGATGCAGCAGCACTTGGGCAAGGGGTGGCTAAGACGCTCCTTCACGAGACCGACCATTCCGCCCGTGGATTGAGGCAGTGCTTATGCGGCATCTGGACCTCTCGCGGCCGTTCTTCTCTATTATCCTGATGGCGCGGACCAGGATTGGGGCGAAAAAGGAAGATTCTTAAGTGAAAAAAAACCCAACGATCAAAGACGACGTTTTAGGTTTCATCGCGAGCGAACAAGCCGACCGCCTCGCTGATTACTTATCTCGCGGCCGGAAGCACCATAATCTGACCGGCCCCCAACTCTTCGAAGCCTGGAAGGCCGCGTTTAAGCTTATGGCAGACGACGTTCGAGATTACGCCAAAAGGCAATACGAAGAGGACCTAAAACAAGAGTTTTTAGCGCGCGGCGAAGAGCCGCCATACGATTTGATCCATGACGAAATGGAGAGGTTCGTAGCCGAAGTTGACGCCGTCATGAAACACCAGGAGGCGACCAATCCGGATGGTTTTGCGAAAACGGTCAAGGCTGTAGAAGCGGACTTGAATGATTATCGAGGTCGGAAACAGAACTAATCTTCAGAGTCGTCCCGAGGGCTTGCAAGGACATAGAGCCGCGATGAGAAAACTGATTGCAGTCATCGGACTGTCTATACTTTCAAGCGGGTTCACCACTGCCGATAAGGAGCGCGCGCACTCGATCGCCATAACAGCCAGAGACGCATACTGGGACTGTTTGGCCCAGGAGATTGTTAAAGTCGTTAAGACCGCAATTCCTGCGCAGGATTTCAAGCTTATGCTGGAGGGATCCTGTCCAGATCAAAAGCGCGACTTCCGGACAAAAATGTCAGACTATCTCGCTATGATGCATCCGGATATTTCCGCTCAGACACACATCTCGCAGGCGGACTATGCGATAAGCGCGGCGCAAGCTGACGCGGTCACCGGGCTCATCAAAATTCGATCCGGCGTTCGGTAGCGATGTTCGACAGCGCGCAAACCGTTGAACGGGCCGACAAAGGCATCCGTCTATTGGGGCCCAAGTCATTCAACTATGAACTGGAAGAGTCAGACTGCTTATTGATCCTCCAAAGCACCGATCTCACCGTACGCGCTGGCATCGAGTGGCCATTTCGCGGACACCGAGATGAAAATCCGGAGGAGCCGCGCGTTCGTCGCTCCATCAATGCCTCCATGACGGAGGTAAACTCTCGAACCTTCGCATTCCGCGGCTCCAAGTTTTTGGGGGCCATAAGGCGGATTACGCTTGAATGTCACGAGAGCTCAAAGGACTACATTAAGGCTATGGTCTGGACGCCCGACGAGAACATGGTGGACGAGATCACGCTGCATGTTTTCGTCTCTCTCAAAGAAGACCACTTCAAGGAAACGTTCCATCCGATCTGGCTTCGACAAGCGAAATCCACGCTCGATCTAACGATCGATTGTAGAGGGTTTCAGTGGGGGCCTGAAGCGTCGTTCGGGGAAATTGGCGATCAGCGGCATTACGTCTTAGATGGTTCCCGCGTGGTAGAAGCTGCTTTCAGTTCCATCTACTTGCGGACTTCTCTAAACGTCTCCCCGCCTCGTTTGCCAACATCGCAGAGGTAGCTATACGGAAGCTTGTTGCCGGCGCCGATGGATCCCCCGCCGAAGAGGTCGGACCAGCCTGCCCGCCCCCTCACCTCCACGGCTTCCGCCCGCCCCTCAGCTCCCGCCGCTCGATCTCTGCACCGGAGTCGTCAACCACGATCACGACCGTACCCGAACCACGGTCATATTCGGGATCGCTGGCGATATCCCGAGCGACACGGGCGCCGTGTTGGACCGCTAGCTCAGCAGAGCCAAATAGCTCGCCAACCTGGTCCGTCTGCGCCTCGCCGTTGTGGAAGATTAGGAAGTAGTAACATCGCATAGCCGCGGTCCTCCGTCCTTTAGCCGCGATCATGCGCCCACATCGGGACGGGCCGCACCTGTCCAAAACGACAGGGTCCGTGCGGCCGCGGCGCTAGCAAACGGGCTCGCGTCATGCACCTCACGCCGCCCTCCTCCGCGCCTCTCCTTGCGGCCTCACCGGCTTCCCCGCCCGATCCTCCCGCCAACGATGCACCGCGCGCCGCGTCACGCCATCCGCGGTCACCGTCGTCAGCACCGATGGCCGCCTATGTAATGCCGGCCATCGCTGGCTGGGCGGCGCCGCTGGACTTCCATCATGTGCAGTAGATCCACCTCCGCGTTGCGCGCATCGCGATCCGCGCCAATTTGCCATCCCGCGGCCAGTAGATCTTCAACCGGCGGCGTCGGCATAGCCGCGATTGCTAGCGGACTCTGCTGGCTGGAACCTGCAGCGAGCGAAAAAATTGACTCGTCAGGGAGGTTCCGATGACACAGAAAAATCGGACGCCACGTGGGTCGAGCACAATGGATCCCGTTACTGGTTCCGGCGCCAGCCAAGTTCCGACGAAACCGCACGACTCCGGCAGTCAGGCGAATGAAACTGTCGATGGCCTGGACGCTCAAACCGAAGCGTTGCGGCACGCGGCAGAAGATACGCCATCTGCTGCAGCACCTGACGACGAAGAAAAAGTGCCGGTCTTTGACCGGGCTGGTGCTGCGCCGAAAATCTGAGCGAGAAGACTGCCATGCACTGGCGCAAAGTGCCGAGCAGAACGAGCGGCAAGGTCTTCGATGTCGTGGTCTTGGCGTCTGCCGCCTCAGTCGCCGTTTCGATTGTCTTGCTGGTTCTGCATTTTCCCGCGTGTCAGCCGAAATAGATAGAACTAGCTGTTCGTTGTCGGCCATTAAATCTCCGTAAGTGCGCAGAGCGTTTGTTGCGTATATTGCGCCATGTTGTTAGACCGCGCCTTCAACATGGAAGGAGCGCCGTTTTGGCCAAGAAGAAAAAGCTGGTTCGCCGCGAGTGGACGAAGGAAAATATCAAAGAATTGAAGGCGCACTCCAAGGCTCGCACGCCGGTCGTCAAAATCGCCAAGATGACCAAGCGAACCGAGGGCGCGCTACGTCAGAAGGCGATCGTGTTGGGTATCGGCCTGGGGCATCAGCGGTAAATTGACGCTGGCTTCGTTGAGGGAGCCGCCAAATTTCGATATTGTTTTAACGCTCGCATCTGCGCCGATCAGGTGCAGACTACTGCGTCCGTCAAGGCAGCCGGAGCTTTTAGCTTTCGCGGCCTTGGGGTTGAGGGCTCGCCTTCGCCAGCCCCGGCGAGTCCCACCTCAGTCAGCGAAGCTGACGCATTTAATTGTCCCACAGTGTAACATCGACGACATTGCG
>NZ_SPVJ01000115.1:0-4500 GCF_004634465.1 Bradyrhizobium sp. MOS001 | reverse complement strand
AAGGACCTCGTGGGAAAGAAATGGTGACGCCCGCGGCCAAGCGGAAAGCTGTCGCCCATCTCCGAGACGCCTTCGGGATGAGCGAACGGCGGGCGTGTAGCCGCCACCTTCGAAGCAACGCGCGAGGCTTTCGATGCCTCATGGACCGAGCTATTGCCCACAATTCCAGAAAGTGCCTTCGCCGAATGGCGCCACGATCGCGACTGGCGCGCCGAAATGAAGGCCAGGCGCGCGCGTGGCGAGAAGCTCGCCAGCGAGATCAGGAACACGTTGATGCGCTGCGTCTGCGGAACGGTCTTCGATAGCTGGAAGCCCGCGGAGAGCTACCCGCATCGTCCCCACATCTACGCCGCGCAGGCAGGAAAGGGTTTAACCCGATGAAGCACACCGATGAACGACCCTATGCAGACCCGGAGGCCGCCGCGCGCAAGCTGGTTGAGCTCGCAGCCAACGTCGAGGCTGTCCAGGACGGCCGCATCTATATCGAGAGGATCAACGCGCCCTTCTTGTTCAAGCTTGGCGGCAAGGGCAGTGAGTTCGGCGCCGGCATTAAGCACGCGGTAGAGAATGGCTGGCTCGAACTACACGAAAGTGGGACGTATGTGCGGCTGCTGAGGCCGGGCGCGGATTTATCCGCTCGCTGATGATAGCCACAGACGTTCTTTTGGAACGTCTGACGTCACCGACAATTCATGTAAGATGGCGAATTATCACCAGATTGATTCAAGAAGTTTTTTAGCGCTCCAAGAGGCTCGCAATGCGCAGTGATCGCGTAGTTAATTTTGTTCGTCAGATGACCGAGCTCGCCTCCCAATTATCCGAACTCGAATACCTTAGAAATCAAGTCGTTGAGGCGCAGCGGCGATCCCGCCGTGACCATCGGGCAGAGTTCTCCAAATCCCATAGCCAAGGTACGAACGAACCTCATCCACTAGAGAGCTCGCAACAAGAAGACTAGCGTGGGCCGGCGGCATAGCAGCGTCGTTGTTGACGCCACCTACACCCCGCTTAAGCCTTCGAACAATTCCTGCACTTCCGGACTCAACTGCTCCGGTGCGGGTTTGAGCAGCGCGTTCCGCATGGGAGAGCCCCGGGGCCCCAGCTTGACCTTGGCCAGTGCGAGCGTCTTTGCACGTCGTTCCCCGAGGGCGAGAATGATCAGCCCAGCGACCATCGGGATGACGCCGAGGGGTTCTCCATCGTCATCCGAAACGCACAATAGCAAACCGGCAATGAGTATAACTGCCCCGAGTATGCGCATCGTCTACCAATTAACGTAATGATGAACCGTATTCGGTTTACAGTGCCGCGACGAGCGAGCGGAGCCGCGTGTTCATTGCAAGGCGCGGACGGACGCGGCGCCAACCGCGCACAGTCAAAAACAACCCGCCAAGAAACTTAATTACGGTCCTAACGGCGAAATGCCAATAGGAGAAGAACACCGACAACGGACGCCGCAAGCAAGAGCAACAAAATACCCACGGCCCCCCCCCGACGTGATTCCGCCCTCAAGTTTAATCCTCTAATTGGATTGCTGAAACCGAATAAATCGCATAGAAGAATAATATAAGAATTTAATTCAAGGTTGTTTACCGTGTTTTTCTGTGTTGCAACGGCATTAGCATCGTTATTTGGTGCAGCGGCCTTCACCGTTTACGTCGCTGTCGATCTTCCCGACCCTATTTATTTAAGCGATGATTAATTTAATCAGGCTTCTTTAAATGGATGTCTTTAGATTGCTTTCTTGGGACGTCGGGGAAGTACGCGGCCTTGTGCTTGGGGTGAAGGTCCGTCAGCTTAGCCAGCCCCCGGCGGGCCTTCCCTCAGCTGGTTAAAGCGCCCATTTGTGAACTAGTTAATATTGCAGTCTGGAAACGCCGCAATATGATCATCTCACCGGGGCTGGTTGTATATTTCACTTTGATCTTTTTCACCCGGATTTTTTCGAGAATGAGGCCGCAGTGGTGTCCCCCGCCGCGGCCTTTTTATGAGCTCACTCGTTCCGGTAACTTGATCGCAGGCTAAGACCGCGACGCGCGCTCGACCTTCGCCTCCTGCTTCTGCAACTGCTCTTCCGCGAACAGTACGACCATGCGCCGTACGTCGGGATCAGTTATTTTCCGAAATGCCTTGATCAAACGCAGTATCTGTAAATCTTCGACGCCGTTCGGCATGGCAAGACCTGTTAGTTGAAAAGCTACAGCTGAAAATCAAAATTATGCAGCGGCCGCTCCCCAAAGGAAACGTGAAACTCTGCGAAGGGTTAAGTGCTGACGTTGACGCTTTGGGCTGGGATGCCCATTGAGGCCGGCGCAAGTGTGGCGCGGCCGTACGTAAGGCGGCCCTACCGGATGCCCATGAACAGCGCCGCAACGAACAGTGCGGCGCCAAAGGCTGCAATGCCAAGGCAGATGCGCGCGTGAACTGAATATGGATTGGTATGGGGTTGTTCAATCATGGCCTCACCTCGGCGGCTGCAAGCCCGGCGGGCGCAGCAAGTCACTTATATTGGCGCCGGTCTCGGCGATCCTGGCTCGCTTTAGAAGGGCCTCGCGCTCGACGCCAGCCGATCGGCCATCGTTTTGAGCTTGGAGGCCCGCTCGGCCATTCGTTCTTCAAGTGAGCGCGTTTGCTTCACTCTGCGGCGCTCTCCCATGGCGCGGCTCCTTGAGCGTTCACAACGACTCCAAAACTAGGAAAAGTAAGAACAGTTCCTACACTGGAACGAACCTATGCCACCGCGAAATTCGACCAAGGCGACAGTTGAGGCGGCATCAATGCCTGCGCCGTTCGACCGCGAATGTGAATTTGAGGTGGAGCACCGGGCCGCTGTCGTCCCGGACTTCAATCGACAGCTGTTGGCTATCGCCACCTAAAGTGCGGACGGCATCTCTGGCCATATCGGCAAGCGAGCGCGCCGCCTCCTCCTGCACCTTCTCTATGGTTGAGAGCTCTAGACCTTCCTCATCCGGGAAAATCTCGTCACCCTCTCTGATGTCAAAATAATACCGTCTCATCACACCTAAACGACGCCGACCTCAAATTGTTCTTTTCGCAAAAGAAGGCCACTTCCAAAATCAAACTGCGGACACAGGCCAGCGCCCTCAAGACTGGGGCGGCGTAAAATAGGGACGGCTCCCGCCGGGGCTGGCTGGGCGGGTGGCCGTCCCGCGACCGCGGTATGGAATCAGAACCAACCTGGTCGTTCCCAACTTCGCACGTGCGCATGGATTGAAGGTTCACATTGTACCGCTGGCCCAGAAACTTTGGCGGGACACGGTCCCAGCTTGGATCGTCTGGCGGACGAATGCCCTAGGGGCTGGCGGGCCGGGAGCCTTGAAAGTCAAGTCGCGCTGCGAAGCGGCGACCGGCCTAGCAAGACACCTCTGCACCATTTCGGATAAAGCGAAATGGGCCGCGTAACGGCGGCCCCTCCCGCCGGTCAGAATATAGTTCGTAAATGAAAACCAGCCCCGGCGACGCCAAGGTTAGATTCAGCAGTCTCCAGAAATCAAATGTCTTGATCTCCTTTGCGGGTGTGCCGGCAACTCAGCTTGCTCAGCTTGAGCCGTTCCTAAAAGGTTTCGTGTTTGGAACGAAAATATTGGACTGGCACCCCGTAAAATTTCGGCAGATCATGACTCGTCGCAGCGGTTCAATGTCGTCCGTTGGCAAAAAGGGAGCGCCGCAGCGGCCCGCATTTTCATCGCAGGAAGAGGAGTTTCCTCAATGCAACGGACACAGCAGCAGCCCCGACGCCGCATCGAGCGTGGGAAGAGCTTCAAGGAACGCTTGGCGGATGAGGCGGTGCAATTTCGGGCAGAAGCCGCAAAGCTCTCGCCAGGCACGGCTCGCGAACTACTTCTGCGGCGCGCACGTCAAGCCGAGACCGCCGCTCACATCGATGATTGGCTTAAGTCCCCGGAACTGAAAACGCCCGACTGATCGCCATGACAACCGGATACTACGCCTACGCCATCGGACCGGATGGTCATGTCCAAAGCCGCGTCGTCATCTTCGGCCATGACGACGAAGAAGCCAAACGCTTGGCTGAGCAGCTCGTCGACGGTCACGATATCGAACTATGGCAAGGGGCGCGCAAGGTTGCGGTCTTCCCGCGCCATGATAGTCCGACCAGTTAGGAACCCGCACGCTCGCCGCCATTTATTTTTTTTGCTGGCTCCGCTGCCAGAGCTGGCGGGAGCGGCCCCGGCCTACCCTTGCCCCCCTGCCAGCCGGGGCCGACTCTCCGCCCCTGTCGTATCGGAGTTGCGACATCCATCCGGTGCTTGAAGACTTCGGCGCGCGTTTGCGCCTGGCGCGAGACGGACGAAGCTGACACTGAGCTCGAGGGTCCTGTAAAATCTCCTGTCGCTAGAGCCATCCCGGTCCCGATGGAATGAGAACCGGGGATGCTCTCAGTCTTTCGTGAAGGCGCGTGAGCCTCAGGCTTCCTTGAAGCGGTAGCCGACGCCGTAAAGTGTCTCGATCATCTCGAAC
>NZ_SPVJ01000114.1:0-4882 GCF_004634465.1 Bradyrhizobium sp. MOS001 | reverse complement strand
CGCCCCGGGCGACATCAAATCGGAAGGGTGGGCGAGATCATCTCGGAATCCTGGGCGAGATCAAATCGGTACACCCGGGCGAGATCATCGGAATCCGCACGTATTGGAGTTGGCCAATGCTGGGTCACTTGATCTAGATCGCTATCTCGGAGCTTTAGACGAAACCGTTGATGCTCACAAATCATCCGGCGATCCGAATAGGCTAGCTGAGGCGATCGCCGCTATCCGAAGCCATATCAGCGAATCGACGAATTCCTCGCAAGGGGAGAAGCATTAAGTCCAAGGACCACCGCACGCCCAGACCCGCCTCTTCCGTGCTAAGGCCACTTGTAGGCTAATATCACCTCACGTCGGAGTAGGAACTAAGCGCATCGGTCGGCGACTAAACTCATCTACAACTAGGCAGGGAAGTACGAGCTTTATGGACTCTTTCGAGCAGGTAGTCGCTGAGATTTTATGGCGAGAGGGTTACTGGGTGCGGACTTCTCTGAAGGTCGAACTCACCAAGGAAGAGAAGCGGCAGATACAACTGCCCTCGGCGCCACGTTGGGAGTTGGACGTGGTCGCCTACAAGGCTCAACAGAATTCACTGCTGGTGGTCGAATGTAAAAGCTACCTGGATAGCCCCGGCGTCAAGATGCATGGCTTCGATGGCTCAAACGAAAAGGCCGCTGGCCGCTTTAAGCTATTCAACAAGTCGAACGTACGAGATGTGGTGTTCAATCGATTGCGAGCACAGCTTGTCGAGTTAGGAGCGTGCTCGCCTAATCCGTCTGTGACTCTCTGTCTTGCATGCGGGCGGATAGCAAGCGAACGAGACCGCTCGAAATTGAAGGAGCACTTCGCTGAACAACGTTGGCAGCTGTGGGATGAGTTCTGGTTGCGTGACCGCCTCAAAAGTATGGCTGCCGGCGGGTACGAGAACCAAGTTTCAGCGGTGGTCTCCAAGCTCCTTCTAAGGGGTAGAGCGGAATAGCCTCCCTGCCTTCGCCTTTTCGACCAGACCTGATGCTAACTCCGCTTCATAGTTCGGACCGCATCGCTCGCAGCGATCTTTTCGATAATTGCCTTCACGATGCGGTCGAGCGACTTACCGTCGGAATAATCTGCAGGGGAAATGAAGTCTGCCCGTCTGTCAGTGATCAGCTTCTGCGCCTTTTTGCTGGAGGTATTTGGCCGATACACAGCAATCGAGTGGCCACCCTGCTCACGGACCAGCCGCATGCATGGGATGTCGGTATCGCCATCACCGATGAACACAATGTTGGTGAAGGGAATCGGCCGCTGGTCAGGATCGACGTATTCGTTGATCTTCTTGTGGTCGCTGACAGTGAGCGCCCCTTTATTGATCCGAAACAAGTACTGGGTCTTGGTGGTGTAGTTGATCGCCAATGCGGGCCAGCTAGCAACGCCGTTTTCGTCATAGGCAAAGGAGGAAGCAAAGATCTTGCGAAACTGGCTACCGATCTTGCTCGCCCTTATCATCTCCTTGATGCCCGATGATATAATGAAGTGCTCCAATTTCACGCCATGTCGCTCAGCGTGGGCGTTGATGCGAGCAAACCACCTTTCGACGCCGGGAAACAGTTTGACCGTTTTGCCGTGCTGGGCGATGTCTCTGCGGCGCACAGGCACTCCGGCCGCCTTTGCCCGATCCAACATGAAAGTCATGTAAGAGAGAATCTCGTCTGCGTCGTGCTTCTCGGCTCGCTCTTTGTTTTGAGACCAAAATTGTTTCTTGGTCATTCCAATCGCAGGGATAAAGCTATTCTCTTGAACATTCCCGTGTGCGAAGGTCCCATCAAAGTCGTAGGCGATGGCCATCGGAATCAGCTTTTTGGGCATACCCAAGATCTTCCTAAGTCGAACCTTATTGAGCTGGCTACTCCTATAAAGAGGAAATGAGTCGAGCGTACAAGTCCAGGGCTCACCAGCTAGGTGGTGTTATAAGCCTTCGGACTGGCACCGAGTGCTGGGGTCATAGATGGCGCAGTGGCTGCTCTGCGTTTTTGTTTTAGCGACAACTTGCTTGCGAGGATTCATTGCCACGCTGGCAACGAGTGACATGCGAACGAGTAGCTCTTATTCTGTTTTTGCAGACGCAATTGTGAGGCCGGCATCAGCTAGCTGCTGAATGATGCACTTGGCCATTGTCTTTGCTTCCTCTATCTCGATTGGGCTAGAGGGGTGATCCTTTCGGCAATCGGCAATAGCCGAAGCTATCAGCGAGGTTACTTGGTGGGGATCGATCAAGTCCTCTCCTCTCCTTACAGATCGTTGTGCAGCTCTCAATCACTTTGGCGAAGCGGATGGCGCTGTGGCTGGCACGTGAGGCAATGGCGCTGACGTTGCTGCTGAAGGCACCGAAGCGTCAGTTTTATCGATGAGGTGACGCATCAGAGGCATTATGGTCTTCTCCCAGTCGCCGATCATCAGTGCAGCTGTACGAGGAGCATTCAGTCCAACCTAGCTGCACGGC
This sequence comes from Bradyrhizobium sp. MOS001, assembly GCF_004634465.1. NCBI lineage: Bacteria > Pseudomonadati > Pseudomonadota > Alphaproteobacteria > Hyphomicrobiales > Nitrobacteraceae > Bradyrhizobium > Bradyrhizobium sp. MOS001. The sequence continues at coordinate 2,403 of NZ_SPVJ01000114.1, read as the reverse complement.
CCGAGTGCATGTCGTCTGCGCTGGTTACACGAACCCACTAGTGGCTAAACCCGCCGAAGTAATCTGCCTCAGCACCCCGTTCTATTTGGAACGGGATCGAACTGAGGCGTTGTTCTTGGCAGCATAGGAGCTCAAAATGAGATCTTCCAGATTTCTCTTGATGGCGGCGTTCATTTTGACCAGCAACTCGGCGCTGGCGCAAGCTGGCGGAGGTGGTTCAGGTGGGGCTTCGGGAGGAAGTACAGGTTCAGGCAGCGCAGCGGCCGGCTCCATGTCGGGCAGTGGCGCCGTGAACATCCTACGATGAACAAGGCTGTGCAGGATTTAGGGAATACAAATACTGGTATTCTGGCTCCCAAACGATAGGCTTACGGCCCCAGGGGCGCCCCAAAGCAGACGTGGTGCCACCGGCTCCAGGCCACGTCATTTAACCGACGCTGCCCTCGGCATAGCCGACCGGGCTCGGTTGCGGGCGATCTCGAAGATGGACTGCCACTCTGCAGCGCACTGACGCCACATGCGCACGGGCCCAGCGGATGTGATGGACAGCACATACTTCAGGCGTACGGCACGGCATTGTCTCTGTGCGATTACCTAGCCCCTAGGAAATGTGCCATGACAGTCTCCCGCACCGCTCTCTCAGCTTTTGCCGCAATAGTCGGAATCAGTTCGTTCGTCGCTTCGGTCCAGACATCTCACGCTGGCGGTCTCGGACTCGATTGGCTCTCGAACAAACCTTACGTGGAATGTCTCAAGCAGGCACGGATGCTCGCTGATGTGAGCAGCATCATGAAAGGACCGGCGTACCAAGAGGCGAGCTATGAGCGGGGCCGTCACCAGTGCAATCGGCAGTACTACGGTCACGAATAGGCCAGCAGCTCCCGACCCGGGCGATATCGCCAGGTCGGCGAGTCGCCCTCTTGCGTCGCTGGCGCTAGAAGGACGAGGAAAGAGCTACCAAATGCGTTTTCTATTCGCCGGATCAATCCTGATGTCGACTAGCCTCGGAATGATTCTTCTGCTGGTGCTCGATAACTGGCTTAGAGGTGGCTCTTACGTTTGGTGGCTCTCGCTGGCCCTTCTCTTATCGTTCGCAATCCTGTCCCTAAGTATCACGGTGATGGCACGGCTTAGGTGAGCCGAGCGGCCCGTCGAACCAGTCACAGAAAGCCGACGATCATGATGGATACCGAAGTCCAAGCCGAACTGCTCGCTCTGAGAACTTTGGTCGAGCAATCAGCGACGAACGCCCTTCGAAGAGAAAGAGAATGGCGGCGGGTCGGCCGCATTTCGTCCGCCTCAGGAATGCTGAGCAGTTTGGTTGGCCTGGGATTCATTATAACGAATATTGCAATTGAGAAAACGAACACCAATCTGATTTTCCATGACCAGCTCATCATGATGGGGATTACATTGATGGTGCTGAACATCCCGTTGATGTTGTTAGGCTCGGCTATGCGCAGCGGATCGAAGTAATGGCCCTAATCACCCAGCCTGGTTGCAAACACAGTCGCAGTGGCCTGCTTTCCGTAGTACTCCTGAATGATTTCGACTGAGGTACCCATATTGCGAGCGACCTCGAACACCCCCACGCCATTCCTGAGCGCATTGACAGCATAGAAATGGCGTAGGCTGTACACTGAGTACTTTTCCCCGAAGGTGCTCCGTTCGACGCCTGCCTGCCGTAATGCCGCATTTAGCTGATCAATGAGAGTAGTGATCTTCGACCCATCAGGCATGGCGAACAGCAGACCGGCGTCATCTTGGGTCCGTCGTTTTGTCAAGAATTTGTCTATTCGCTTTACAGCGACCGCCCTAACGATCGCATCCCGCTCCCCAGTTTTGCCTCGCACTACAAAGCGGTAATTGCTGCGTCCCTTCTCGTCTTTGAACGGGTGAACGTCTCGGACTTTAAGGTTGTTCGCCTCTCCAGGTCGGAAACCGGTGCAAGCCACGGCCAAAACATAGATCTGTAGCAGCTCTCGACTCGCCTTAGTGCGAGCGTCTCTAGCGGAGTTGATGCGCTGGCACATCGTACGCCAAAGCTGACGAAATTCCCATTGCTCAAAAGCGGGCCGCACCCGTTTCTTCTTTGGTGTGAAGGCTGCTGTGATTGGTTGTTTGTTTCCTCGGAGGCCCTGCTCAGCCGCCCACCTCACGATGGCCTTGCCGAGCATCATGTCCCATTGAAGCGTCTTATCTGTGGGATGCCGCTTGGCGTTCTTCGGCAGCTTGTCGAATGAAGCATAGTATTCCCGGCGCCACGGAATGAATTCCCGCATCACCTTGTCATCGATCTCCTCGACGGCCAATTGTCCAGCGTACTCACGCCAGAACTTCGAGACTCTGCTGATCTGCCTCAGCATGCCAGCCGAGGTTTTGCCGTGCGCATGATCCCGTTCA
>NZ_SPVJ01000113.1:0-4977 GCF_004634465.1 Bradyrhizobium sp. MOS001 | reverse complement strand
GGATCTGTCCGCGCCTTCAACGAAGCGTCCCATCCATATCCCCCATCAGGAAACGGAGGAATCGTAACCGACTCGTGGCTTTTCACACAGCCAGGGTCAAAAGCTGGCGGTCGGCAGCAGCGTGGCAACGTCGGTTGGGGGCCAATAACGGAAGTGAGCGGCTACACTGCTTGATCGCAGATGCGTGATAGGGCGGGGGCGAGAGTTGCGGTCAGCCACGAGTCCGACCACATTGACGCCGTCGAGCCCGCAGCATGTCCAAAGGTGACGCCGGCGTGAATTTATTTGGCCGAAATCAGGAATTGACATCTCGGCCGTCGCCGTCAGGCGAACGCAGCCCCAACAAATACGGCCTCGCCGGGCTGCTGGCCTCATCCGCCGCGCGAGGTTGGTCAAATCTCACGGCAGAGCTTCGCAGCCACCGCGGTACGGTTGCCTGGAATAACCCCCAGCCTGATGCCGAGATCTGCGTTGATGTGCGCGGTAGTCGGTCCGTTGTCACGCGTCGGCTGGACGGGGGCCATCGACTCGACCATCTCCGAACGTGGAACCATCTGGTTTCGTCCGGCCGGCGTGCAGCAAGGCCTGATCGACATGTCCGAGCCGGTGCCCGCGATCTTGCATCTTTACCTACCGACTGGCTTGTTCTTGTCGCATGATCTGGGTGAAGGGTTCGACGCGACGGCGATCGATTCACTCCGCCACAAGGGCGGCTTCCGCGATCCACTGCTTGCCGAGATTGCCTTTGCCATCATGCTCGAACTGGAACACGAGACGTCCGCGGGCAGGCTGCTCGCCGAAACCCTGGCATTCAGTCTGGTGGCAAGATTGATCCAGAACCATGCTGCGCCGCGGTCCGGCCTGGTCATGCCGGCCGCAGGGGAAGGGCTCGACCGACGCAGATTGGCGCGCGTGCTCGACTATATCGAAGCCAATTTGGAGGGCGATCTGACGGTAGCGCGGCTGGCTTCGGTTGCCTGCCTGAGCGAGTTTTATTTCGCGCGCGCGTTCAAGGCCGCCATCGGTAAATCGCCGCATCGGCATGTCAGTGCAAGGCGCCTCGAACGCGCCAAGGACCTGCTCTGCGATGCGGACCGGGCCTTGGTCGATATCGCCCTCGGGCTCAGGTTTTCGTGCCAGGCCAATTTCACCCGCGCATTCCGGCGAGCCACGGGCCAGACGCCGGCGCAATATCGGCGAAACCGGCTGGCTTGACTTTGTTACCGATGTAACGATCTGCATCCACCGACGGCAGGAAATGACAATAGCTGAGCAGGCGATGCAAAGCGGCATTGCCTCGATCAGGGTAACTGTTCGCCCATCCATGCACTTTGCGTGAAGGAGAAGCGAATATGACGTCCGAACGGAAGGTTGCCATCATCACCGGAGCATCGCGCGGCATTGGCGCAGGATTGCTCGAGGCCTACCGGGATATCGGCTACCACGTCGTTGCCAGTTCTCGTTCGATCGGCAGGAGCGACGATCCGTCGATGCTCGCGGTCGATGGCGATATCGCCAGCGCAAAGACGGCCGATCGCATCGTGGAACTGGCCATCGAGCGCTTCGGGCGGATCGATACGCTCATCAACAATGCCGGCCTGTTCATTGCGAAGCCCTTTACCGATTATTCTGAGGCCGACTTCGCCAAGATGGTCGGTGTCAATCTCGCGGGCTTTTTTTATCTGACGCAGCGGGTGGCGGCGAGGATGCTGCTCGCGGGCTCGGGTCACATCGTCAATATCACGGCCACGATCGCCGAGCAGCCGATGGCGTCCCTGGCGGCGGCGCTCGCGGCGCTAACCAAAGGCGGGCTCAACGCGATCACCCGCTCGCTCGCGATCGAGTACGCAAGCCGGAATATCCGTGTGAATGCCATATCGCCTGGCGCGATCGCGACCTCAATGCATGCGCCGGAGGCGCATGGCTTCCTCGCAAGTCTTCAGCCGATGGGCCGCATGGGCGAGATACAGGAGGTCGTCGACGCCGTGATGTATCTTGAGCGAGCGGCTTTCGTCACCGGCGAGATCATGCATGTCGATGGCGGCGCGTCCGCCGGCCGCTGGTAGGAGGTGTGCGATGTGGTCTAACCGACGTCTTGTTGAATTGTTCAAGATCGAGCATCCGATTGTGCTGGCACCAATGGCCGGATTGGGCACGGTAGACCTTGCAGCCGCGGTCTCGAATGCCGGCGGCATTGGCTCGATCGGCTGCGCTGTCTTGACGCCTGAGCTCATTGCAAAGACCGTTGCCGAGCTACGGCGACTGACGAAGAAACCAATCAATCTCAACTTCTTCTGCCACGATGCGGCAAAGGTGGACGCCGCTCGCGAGCGTGCCTGGCATGAGAAGCTTTCGTCGTATTATCGCGAACTGGGCATCGCCCCCGCAACGGTTACACCGCGCCTCGATCTCGCTCCGTTCGGCGATGCCGCGTCCGCCGTAGTCGAACAGGTCCGGCCGGAGGTGGTAAGCTTTCATTTCGGTTTGCCCGAGCCCGGATTGGTCGATCGGGTCAAGGCAGCCGGCTGCAAGGTGATCTCATCGGCGACGACAGTCGACGAAGCATGCTGGCTCGAAAAGCATGGTGCCGATGCGATCATCGCTCAGGGGTACGAAGCCGGAGGACATCGAGGCTCATTCCTCGATTCTAACAGCGAGCGCGCGATCGCCTCACAGGCCGGCACGTTCGCCCTTGTGCCACAAGTCGCTGACGCCGTCAGCGTGCCCGTGATCGCAGCCGGCGGGATCGGGGATGGGCGAGGGATCGCAGCGGCGTTCGCACTCGGTGCCGCCGGCGTGCAGGTGGGAACCGCCTTTCTGCTTTGCGCCGAGTCGGCAACGCCCCCACTCCATCGCGAGGCCCTGCGAAATGCGCGGTTGAACCAGACTGTCGTGACAAACGTGTTCTCCGGGCGACCGGCGAGGGTTCTGGTCAATCGCCTTGCCGCCGAGATCGGTCCCTGGTCGGACGCGGCACCGGACTTTCCGCTGCCCATGGGCGAAGTGTCGCCGCTGCGTGCTGTGGCTGAGCAGAATGGAAGCTCCGATTTCACGCCACTCTGGTCAGGTCAGGCGGCGGCGCTTGCCCGCGAGATACCCGCCAAAATGTTGATGGACGTCCTCGTGCGGGAAGCCACCAAGTCTGGAGGCAGCTGATGTCCGGCTTGGGATACCAACCAAAGTCCGAATTGGGTCGAAGTCCGGCGTGGTTCGCTGCGGATCGGCGCGCCGGGTTTACCCTGCGAAGCTGACCTGTCGTTGAGGAGCGCTGTCGGCAGGGATGGACCATCAGCAGACATTGCGGCTGACTTTCGCGCCACCGTTCAAACGCCCGGCCGGTCTGCTTTGGGCGCGCGCTAGACGCGCGTGCGCGGTAGCGGGGTCGAGCCGAACCGATTGTCGCCAGGCCGTCCGGGAAATGCACTCAGGATTGCCGCCAATAAAAGATAAGGAAGCCAATACGGAATGCTGAGCGCGTCGACGAGGAGAGGAATTGCGAGGATTGTGAGCGCCCACCAACCCGAGATGTTGAAGTCATGTAGTCGCTTCACAAGGATTGCAGCGAGCGGCCAGAGCGAGATAAAGAGGACAGCCGGGACGATGGGCCAGTCGAGCGGAGGGTTGACGCTATAGTATTGGGGTCCTGAATCAGTGAGCTTCCTCGCGATGCGCACGACGAGCATGTCGACTAGCACAAGTCCCAAAAGTCCCAATCGAAATTCCTGCGGACCGATGCGGCCTTTCATGGATAAGAAATACCAAATGAAAGCTGAATGCATGCGCCTCCGAGATCATCCTGTCCGATAGCTGTAGTGCAACGCTTAAGCAGCATAGGCTATACAGCCCAACACTATCCCAATAGATAACCTAAAATTGTGCGCACGGGCGGACAATCGCCGACAGTCACAATAGGATCAGGCCAGCAGCGTTGCATAGGACGCGAGAGGGCGATGCCCCCCGGTCGGCGCTGGGCTGATCTGTGCTAGGCTTCTTCAACACATGGTTGGTTTTGGCGGAGGCGATTGTGAGGCGACGTGAGTTCATCGCGCTCCTCGGCGGCGCGGCGGCAATCCGACCACTCGGCGCGCATGCGGAGCGTCCGCGAGAGCGCATCCTCTATTTCACATACTCCGCCGGCTACCGGCATGATGTCATACCGCTTTCTAAGGTTATCCTGACCCAGCTCGGAAGCCATTCGGGTGTTTTTGAAGTCACTGCAACGGAAGACACGTCCGAATTTTCTACCGAAAACCTCGAGCGCTACGCAGCGGTGATGTTCTATACGTCAGGAGAACTTCCGATGAGCGACGCGCAAAAGAGAGCTCTTCTCGACTTTGTGCGCTCGGGCCGCGGGTTCCTCGGCGTTCATTCGGCGACGGACACATTCTACACTTGGCCGGACTATCTAGATCTGGTCGGCGGCTACTTTAATGGTCATCCTTGGCATCAGGCCGTGAAGATCGAGGTGGTTGATCCCGGCGATCCCCTGGTGGCATTTCTTGGGAATGCGTTGCAAGTCGAGGACGAGATCTACCAAATCAGCGACTTCGACTATCGTGGTTCACGCGTGCTCCTGCGCCTCGACCCAAGCTCGGTGGACCTTGGCAAGACCGGCGTACATCAACGATTTTATGGCTGGCCTCTCACCTGGACCCGATTCTATGGCGAGGGACGAGTATTTTATTCGGCGCTAGGCCACGAGCCGTCAGTTTGGCGGGACGCCCGCTACCAGCGAATTCTCACGAACGCTATCCTGTGGTCTATGCGAAGGTCGCCCTGGTAGACGCCGCGGCACTTCGCATTTGCGCCACCGCCGGATTCGTTGGCTGGTGTCCATGCCTGAGGTTCGGACCGTCTTGGTCTGCGACTTCCGCTCCGGGTCTTGGGTGTGTGCAAACGGATAGGTCGGCACGCGGCCGTGGTCGCCAATCGTTGCAGGCGGCCGATGTCTCGCGTCGGAGCGTCCAATGACTGGCC
>NZ_SPVJ01000112.1:0-5006 GCF_004634465.1 Bradyrhizobium sp. MOS001 | reverse complement strand
CTTCCACAAAGCTCGGCTGTCCCGTCCGCTTGACCGCCATCGCTACCCTCCAAGGCTTTGCCCTAGGGAATCACAATTGACGAATTACGCAACAGGCCCCTTGTGGGAGAAGGTGGCATAGGCGGCCTGCGGCCGCCGTTCTTAAGAACGCCGAAGCGAAGCTTCGGCTATGGCGCCGGATGAGGGGTATCTATCCGCGAGCTCAATAGCGGTGGGACTCGTGGATAGAGACCCCTCACCGTCTCGCCGCTAACCACCCTCTCCCACAGGGGGGGAGGGTAAGACGGCATCTTACGTAAACAACGTCGGCTGCTGCCGTGCAGCGCGCTCCTGCGCTTCCACGACCGCAACGGCCGTCATGTTGAGGATGCCGCGCGCGGTCACCGAGGGCGTGAGGATATGGGCGGGGCGTGCCGGGCCGATCAGGATCGGGCCGACGGGGAGCGCATCCGCCAGCGACTTGATCATCTGATAGGCGACGTTGGCGGTGTCGAGGCTCGGCATGATCATGATGTTGGCCTCGCCCTCGAGCTTGGAGTGCGGCAGCACCATTTTCCGCGCAGCAGCTGAAAGTGCCGTGTCGCCCTGCATCTCGCCGTCGGCCTCGATCTCCGGATGCTTCTCCTTCAACAGCTGGGTCGCCCGGCGCATCTTGCGCGAGGACTCGGTGTCGTAGCTGCCGAAATCCGAGTGCGAGACGAAGGCGATCTTCGGCTTGATGTTGAAGCGCTGGACGTGGACCGCCGCCAGCGAGGCGATCTCGGCGAGCTCTTCGGCGCTCGGATTGGGCCGAACCTGCGTGTCGGCGATGAAGAAGGCGCCCTTGCTGGTGATCAGCAGCGCCAGTGCCGCATAGTCGATGATCCCCGCGGAGAAGCCGATGATCTCGCGGACATGGCGGAGGTGGTGCATGTAGCGGCCTTCGACGCCGCAAAGCATGGCATCCGCCTCGCCGCGCATGACCGCGAGCGCGGCGATCACCGTGTTGTTGGTGCGCACCACCGTGCGCGCCGCATCCGGCGTCACGCCGCGGCGGCCGGCGACCTCGACATAGGATTGCACATAGGAGCGATAGCGCGGATCGTCCTCGGGATTGACGAGGTCGAAATCCTTGCCTGCCTTGATCGACAGGCCGAAGCGCTTGATGCGCGCCTCGACGACCGAGGGACGCCCGACCAGGATCGGCGTCGCCAGCTTCTCCTCCAGCACCACTTGCGTGGCGCGCAGCACGCGCTCGTCCTCGCCTTCGGCGTAGATCACGCGCACCGGCTGGGTCTTGGCCTTTGCGAACATCGGCTTCATGACGAGGCCGGAGCGGAAGGCGAAGCGCTCGAGCAGCGCGGTGTATTCGTCAAAGTTGGTGATGGGGCGCGTCGCGACGCCCGACTCCATCGCCGCCTTGGCGACGGCGGGCGCGATGCGCAGAATCAATCTGGGATCAAAGGGGCTCGGAATCAGCGAGCCGGGGCCGAAGCCCTGCGTTTCGCCGGTGTCAAAGCCCTGCGCGACCGCATCCGACGGCGCCTCGCGCGCGAGCTGCGCAATGGCCTCGACCGCGGCGTGCTTCATCTCCTCGTTGATGGCGCTGGCGCCGACGTCGAGCGCGCCGCGGAAGATGAAAGGGAAGCAGAGGACGTTGTTGACCTGGTTCGGATAGTCGGAGCGGCCGGTGCAGATCATGGCGTCGGGGCGCACCTTCCGCGCCTCCTCCGGCATGATCTCCGGGGTCGGATTGGCGAGCGCCATGATCAGGGGCTTGTCGCCCATCGCCTTGGCCATCTCCGGCTTGAGCACCCCTGGTGCCGACAGCCCGATGAAGATGTCGGCGCCGCCGATGACGTCGCCCAGCGTGCGCTTGTCGGTCTTCTGCGCGTAGACCGCCTTCCAGCGGTCCATCGTGGTGTTGCGGCCTTCGTGCACGAGGCCGTCGATGTCGCAGACCCAGATGTTCTTGCGCTGCGCGCCCATCGACACCAGAAGGTTGAGCGTCGCGATCGCGGCGGCCCCTGCCCCCGACGCGACGATCTTGACGTCGGACAGCTTCTTGCCGTTCAGCCTGAGACCATTGGTGATGGCGGCGGCGACGATGATGGCGGTGCCGTGCTGGTCGTCATGAAAGACCGGGATCTTCATGCGCTCCTTCAGCTGCGCCTCGATCTCAAAACATTCCGGTCCGCGGATGTCCTCGAGATTGATGCCGCCGAAGGTCGGCTCGAGCGCGGCCACGGTCTCGACCACGCGCTCGATGGTGTCGGCGGCGATCTCGATGTCGAACACGTCAATGCCGGCGAATTTCTTGAACAGGACGGCCTTGCCCTCCATCACCGGCTTGGAGGCCAGCGGGCCGATATTGCCGAGGCCGAGCACCGCGGTGCCGTTGGAGACCACCGCGACCAGATTGGCGCGGGTGGTGAGCGTAGCGGCCTCCGCCGGGTTCTTGGCGATCTCGGTACAGGCGGCGGCAACGCCCGGAGAATAGGCAAGCGCGAGGTCGCGCTGGTTGGCGAGCGGCTTGCTCGCCTGGATCTCGAGCTTTCCGGGGCGCGGCAGACGGTGATAGGCCAGCGCCGCCTGGTGGAGATCATCAGAATAAGACGACATGCGGTGTCTCGCCTCGCGTTACCGGCTTCAAAATGCCTCATCCGGAGCCGCCGCCCAAGCGGACGGTATTTCCGGGTCATGGAAACGGGATGAAGCACGGCGGGCGCCCCGGTGGCAACATCCGATTACGGCCCCGTCAACAGGGCGCATGGTCAAATACCTGATAGCGCTAGCTTTCCCTAGACCGCGCGGCATTTCCCGAATATGGCAGGTTGCGCAGTGCAAAACGGGCAACTGGAGCTGGGAATGAAGCGGATCCTGATCGGCCTGATCGTGGCAGCCGTGCTTGCCGCGGGCGGATGGTTCGGCTTCAACTTCTATGTCCAGCACCGCGCGACCAGCGAGGTCGAGGCGGCGTTCGAGCAGATGCGCCAACAGGGCGGCAAGGCGAGCCACGGCAAGATCACGTTCGAGCTCGCGACCCGGACGCTGACGATCGAGGATATCGCGGTCACTCCCGGCAACCTGCCGCAGGCGCAGATCAAGATCGCCGGCATCAAAGGAACGGGCGTTCGCCTGGTCGACGATATCAGGTTTTCGGCCGACAGCATCGACATCACCGGTGTTGAGGTCGCACTGGGCCATGCTCCCCCGGCAAAACTGAAAGTCTCCTACAAGATCCCGCAATTGACGATGCGCGACTACGCCGGTCCCGTTCACGCCGCAGCTGGGCCAGCGGACAACTCCCCGATCGAGATGTACCGCTATGCGCTCAGCCAGTACACGGGCGTCACGGCCTCGTCGCTTACGGCCCCGACACTGACGATGAGTTTCGATTCCGGCAACGCTGCCGCCGGCAGCGGCGAGTTCACCTATACCGGGCTGGCGATCCAGAACCTCAAGCACGGCAAGATCGATGCGATGAAGGCCGACCGCGCCGTCATCTCGGTCGAGGTGAAGCAGCCAGGCAAGCCGGACAAGCTGACAGGCGAGCTGTCGAACATCATCGTCAACGATTTCGATGCCACCGCGATCCTCGCGGCGCTCGATCCGCAGACGAGCGGCGACGACAACTATCGCCGGGTCTACCGGCAAGTCTCGGCAGGCCCGTACACGCTCAAATCGGAACAGGCGATGCGCGTCGATATCGACGGCTTCGCCATCGAGGACATCGCCGTGCAGCCGTCGAAATTCCGGCTGGCCGACGTGCTCGCCGCGCTGCCGCAGGATCAATCGGCGCCCCAGACGCCAGCGCAGGCGCGCGACCTGCTGGAGAAGATCGCCGGGGTCTACGAGGGTATTCGCATCGGCAAGGCCGAGATGGGCAAGACGTCGATCGGGACGCCGCAGGGAACAGCCAAGATCAATGCGGTCAGGTACCGCGAGGGCGAGTTCGCCGTCGAGGGCGTCGATACGCCGTCGCCGCAAGGGCAGTTCAAGATGGAGCGCTTCGCGCTCAAATCGTTCAGCATTACGAACCTGATGCGCTGGGCCGCTGGCCTCAGCAATCCCGGGCAGGCGCCCTCGCCCGACCAGATGCTGGGCTTGTTCCGGGTGCTCGAAGGTGCCGAGATCAAGGGCGTGGTCTCGCCCTTCAAGAACACGCGGCAGCTCGTCACCATCGACACGATCAGCCTGAATTGGGGCCAGCTGGTCGGATCGATCCCGAGCAAGGCCAATCTGGTCGTGAAGATGGTCACGCCGACCGATCCCTCCAATCCGGCGCAGCGGCCGCTGATCATGGCGGGCGTGGACAAGCTGGCGATCGACCTCGATCTCGGCGCCGCCTGGACGGAGTCCTCGGGCGCGTTTGCGCTTGCGCCCGCCACCATTGATCTCGGCAACCTCGCCAAGGCGCAGGCCCGCTTCGCGCTCGCCAATGTGCCGCGCGGCCTGTTCACCATGACCGACCCGATGGAGGCTATGAGTGAGATGGCGCAGGTCGAGACCGGCACGCTCGAACTCTCCCTGCGTGACAGCGGCGTCGTCGATCTCGTCGTGGCGCAGTTCTCGCGCATGCAAAATGTCAGCCGCGACGCCGCCCGCAGTACCATCGCCGAGATGATCCGCGCGCAGGGCGAGAAGGTCACGGCCGCCAATCTCGATGCCAAAGCGGCGGTCGATGCACTCGCCGGCTTCGTCGAGACCTCAGGTCAGACGCTGACGATCAAGCTGACCCCGCTCGGCAAGGTGCCGGTGCTTCAGCTCATGGACGCACTGAACAGCGAGCCGATCGTCGCGCTGGCGCAGTTCAGGATCGAGGCGTCGACGGGGCTGTAGGCGACGGCGGTGGTCTTGTGTTCCGGACGCGCTGCAGCGTTCTTACGCTGCTGCGCAGAGCCGGCAACTGTTATGTCGGCTTGACGTTCAGGTAGGGCTTCCTGTCGCGCATCATGGCGTTGAGGACCGTCAGCAGCTTCCTGGCGACGGCAATGAGGGCGAGTTTGGCTGGTTTGCCGGCCTGT
>NZ_SPVJ01000111.1:0-5102 GCF_004634465.1 Bradyrhizobium sp. MOS001 | reverse complement strand
TAGGCAATCGTCTCGCCATCCGCGATCGCTCCGTCTCCGCAACCTGACCAGCTCCGACGGAGCAATCGCTACCGGCGTGTCACTGGAGAGAGGAAGAATGGTAGCTTGACAACAAACCGCAATTAAAGGGCCGATTGACACTCTATCCGCCGAAGCTCGTTCAGGTCTCGTTTCATTCGACCACGCGCGCCCATTCGCGAATGTTGATGACCCCGTACTGCAAAATTGTGACCAATAAACTCGTGCGAGTAACGTGCATACAGTTCCAAGATGTGCCCCAAGGTCCCGATCTCGGTCGCGGGGTGTGCCCCTTTGTCCCAGCCTAGTCGGCCCAAACGACATCTTTCCGCACCTACAACCGGCAGTAGCTCGCGCTCGTTGTTACAGGTCGCAAAAAACGGCAATAAGTGAGCTGGTTCAGGCGCCCTTCATATTCGGCTCGCTAAACCGGCGCACTGGGATTTGAGGCCAGCGAAATAAGTGCCGCCAGGACAATGTATTTTGAGCCTGGCGGCGTTCAATTTTAAGACTAATGGCAAGCCCGCCCGCAATGGACGGTTTCCAACGGGCACCCGCTTGATTGGCCGCAATTTCCAAGGATCACTACCAATCAGCTGAAGGCGCCGCGGAGCGGCGTTGTGCCGGAAGCTGACCCACGGTCGTATCTGGCTTGTAGGAACGGCGGCCTTCGGGACTAGTTGCCCCTGACGCCAAACTAGGGTCTCCGCCATGGGTTTTTGCAAAATTACCTGCTTGGTCATCATCGCGATCTTAGCCTGCGGCTCTGCCGCACTTGCGGGGGGTGGTCATGCAACTGGAGTGGCTGGGGCAGACCGTCCTGGTGGTGCTAAGCACCGCCTCTTTATTATCCGCCGCCCGCTTCCAATACAGGGGCCTGCGTCTAACGGCACCGTTGGCGTCAATGCGTCAAGCTCCAAGCTCAACTCGCGGATCGACGGCAAGATGTAAGAACGCGGGCCAACTGCGAAGGTCTCTGCGCGATCTTAAAAGGGCAGGATAGTTTGTTAAACTGAGAAATTGAACGGCTGAGATCCGACCTCATGTCCAGTACCGTCGTGGGCGTCCGATGTTGGGATCGACCACTTGCCGCGGTCGACGCATGGATCACCAAATAGAACGAGCCGGACCTCTCCCGCCCCGAAGCCATCCGCCGCCTAGTCGAACTAGGCCTGACCGTAAAGCCAAGGGGGCAGCACTCCAGTGAAGGCCAAAAGCTCCGGGCCCGCGCGATGGCCGCTAAGGCAATCGATAAGCTCGCTGACTCGCCGCCACCCCCGGCGACCAAGCCACACGTAAGAAGCGCCTGCTTAAGGGCCCGGAGCAATTTCCAGGGTGTGAGAGTCGATCGAGCAAGCCAAAAGACATGAACGCTGCGCCGATCGTGCGGAACGTCGCAGCGTCGGTCCAGGCGCAACTCACGCCTGCGACCGATTGGACGCGATGGAGCGACGCACGTATCTCTGAATCGGTTCCCGCCGGAATCGGCAAGTGCTCGTCACCGAGCTGGCCCAATCCCCTCACCTCACCGGTCCTGCTCATCACTAGGAACGAATGCCGAGCGCTTCTGTTCTTAAGGTTCCAGCTAGGGAGGATATTGTGAGAACATTGGCCACCATCGCTGCTCTGCTCTTTGCTTCCGGGGCGTTCGCGCAGACTCCTGCTCACACGGCGTCCGAAGCAGCCGCACCAATCGCTGCTGCGGGAGACTGGAGCGCAGCAAAAATGAAGGGCGTCAACGTTTACAATGAAGCCAACGACAAAGTAGGTGACGTCTATGACATCATCATCGACTCTCAGGGCCGGGTAAGGGGTCTCGTCATCGAGGCTGGCGGCTTTTTGGGAATGGGAACGCATTATGTGCTGGTCGCGATGAACAGCCTTAAATTCGCTAATAAGGCTGGGAAAACGACCGAAGGAATGACGTCCGCGACTGCGCGCGAATGGTTTCCCGATCGCGCCGTTATCAACGTCACGAAAGACCAACTAAAGTCGATGCCAGAGTTCAAGTACTAGGTAACTCTAGGATTGGTGGTCGCGTACTGTGACGCTGCTCAACGCCCCCGAATACGTCACTGTTTTGCCGGAAGGCGGAAGCTGCATGATGTTTGCCCGCATCGGGTTCATTCCTTGAACCTTTGCATCGTCGTTCTACACCAATGATCATCCGAGATTTTTGTCCCTCCACCTCGCGACTGGTCTGAGCATTGCCGCCGGGACAGCGTATTTTCGAGCCGGCGGCGCATTGCCTAGGGAGAAACCGTCGGCGTCACACCTTCAACGCGCGGCCCCTAGAGCGCGTTAGAAGAAGCGCCAACGCCCGAATATCTTGCATTACGAGAAGGGCTTGAAGCATGATGATCTTCCGCTTCGGCACGAATGAAATTCCTATGCGCAAAGGCGCAGGGGGACTGCTAATGAAGCTGATTCTCAGCGATGGCGGCCGCGCTATCCCCGTCCATCGTTGTGAGCTTTGTTTGCAGCCAATGAGGCACGTATGCGATCAAGCCGAACGCCGGCTTTTCAAGTGCGACGACTGCGCTCTTGTCAGCACGGAGGTGTTGATGCTCGGCAACCCAGGCCGCAAGTAGTCGCGCCATTTGATGCTCAGGGGCGGCCCGCCAGCCGCTGCCCATCACTGTTCGGTGCAATCGGCGCCAGCGCATCACTTGCCCTTGCCGTATTCGGTGATCCTCAGCGACAGGCCTTGCGAGCATCCCCGACAATGCCTTCCGCGCCGGGCTCAACTACGCGATCGAGCGCGGCTGGCTATCCAAGCACGAAAGCGGCACCTGTGTGATGCCGTTCGGCGAAGATCTGCTGACCCGCAACGCCAACTGAGGCGGCATTACTCCGCCTCCGACCTGTTAGCTATGGCCTTCTCGATTTCGTCGGCGAGCTGTCTGAAATGAGCGGCGAGCCGCTCATAAAGCTCGCGCTTCTGCAGGTCGGTCGCGCTTCTGGCGATCTGCTCCGCATAGTTGGCTTCGGCGCGCATTTTCTCCGCGCTGGCTTTCATGTCTTCCATGGCACTACTTCGGTGGCTGCAAGCCTGGCGATTGCAGCCATTCGTCAATATGGGCGGTGATATCGGCTGCGCGGGCCTCTCTCAAAAGGTCCTCGCGTTCCGTCCCCGGGGGCATCTCCTCTGCCCTTGCCCGTGCTTGCCTAGCTTCTTCGATGAGCCGTTCGCCTAGCGCCCTATCCTGTTTGAACCGGTGGCGTTTCATTTGAACATCCTCCCGCACATCAACTCTTTCGGGATTTCAACTGTTCAATCCGGGAACATTAAATCAGACACTCCCGTAGCAGAAACACCCTTGTTGCGGCGCGCCACGAGCCGGTGCGTTGTGGCGGTGCCGGTGTTTCCGTACTCTTCAGCCCTGGAGGCGCTTCGAGCCGCTCACGCTCGCAGAGTAGACTCGCCGAGGAACAGACTGTCGGTGGAAGGCTTGTGTCTGCGGTGACTGCTTCCCTAACGAGGCAAGAGCCTGTCCGGAGGCCCCAGCATCAACATGCCCCCCGGCCGGGTGCCGGGGCTGCCACGGGCCGAGGAATGAGGACATGCATCCCAATGCCAACACGGTTTTGGGAGTTCTGCTGGGGGCTGCTCTCCTGTACGTCATTTTTGTCCATTAGCGCGCCCTGGATTAGGCCGCATGCCTATGAACAGCGCCGCGACAAACAGTGCGGCGCCAAAGGCTGCAACGCCAAGGCAGATGCACGCGTGGACTGAATACGGATTGACGTCGGGCTCTTCGATCATGTCCTCGCCTCGGCGGGCGTAAGCCGGGAGAATGTCCAGATGATTTGCGACGTCGGCTTGACCGGCCTCTCAATCAGGGTCTCTCGCTCGAGACGCCTTTTCTTCGGCCTATCCGATCATTTCGGTGGCGCCAGACCCGGCGATCTCAGCCACTGGTTTATGTGAGAGCCGGTCTCGGCCTGCCGAGCCCTACGCATTGCGGCATCGCGTACAGGCCCATGAGGAAGCAGTTCGGCTTCCTCGCGAAGCCGTTTAGCTTCTTCGGCGAGGCGGTCTTCAAGGGAGGTGCTTTGCGCGAAACGACGCCGATGCTGCATGGCGCGCTCCTTTCCCGTTCGAGGAAGGCGGGAGCGCAAGTGGCGTTCTCATCACAGATAAAAGCCAAGTTCCGCTCTGTGATGATCAGACAATAGCACGACGCGGGCTTGGGCTCCTTGTCCAATATTAGGTTTTCAAAATAAGGGACCCCCAAAGGCACCTAATTGCCGTTGATTTCAGCGGTTAGCGTGAGGGTGAGCAAAGTCCGACCTTCATTGGGTGAAGGGCCGTCCGTGACCTTCATCTCCCATGGTATCCCCCTCCACATGTCGGTGGGATGCTCGGACGTCAGGACAGTGCCTGCGTACTTCACTGCTTCAAGTTTCGCTGCTTCGGTGTCGGCCACTTCAACGCCGACGTCATCGATCAGCATTTTCCCGTTCAAAATATGGAAGTAGTAGCGCGGCACATCCGGTCCTCCGTTTGGGCGGAGAGCGCAGTCGCGTCTCTCAGTCAGGGGGCGCCTTGATCGGTCCCGGTGATAGCGGGACAAGAGCAGATACCGGGTGGCGTTCCTAATTGGGCCACCGCACTTTTCAAACTAGGCCAGGCGGATCGCCTCCGGCTTGGTCGAGCCGGCCTGGAGCGCGCTCGCGCCTCGCTAATTGAGCTGCCCCTTTTTCAATCAACGCATTCCAAGCCCGCATTTCCGGTCGTTGAAAGACCTTTGTCTCTCGGCGTCACGCACCACCGCCGCCTCTACATCGGCCTGCCTTCGCGCGCTCTTCCATACCAAGTAGATTGCCAGCCCAACGTAGGCGTAAAAAGGTACCAATACGGCCAATGCCCACGCGATGCCTACGAGAAAAACCGCGAATAATACCACACAAAAAATAAGAGCTAGCGCGAGGGGCATCGAACTCTCCCTATCTTTGATATGTCGCGCGGGAGATCCTGTGACCTTGCCCCGCGGGTTTAATCCAGTTTGAAGTTCGTTCTGGCCCACGACAAGGACCAGAGCATGAAGCGCAGCCGCTTTTCGGAAGAGCAGATCATCGGG
>NZ_SPVJ01000110.1:0-5248 GCF_004634465.1 Bradyrhizobium sp. MOS001 | reverse complement strand
CGCCTGTCGCCGTTGCGGTGACGTGCTGCCGCGCTCGACGGGTGATGAGGCGACGCCGCGCTAAGGGTTCTCCTCGCTGTGTTCTTCGAGCAGCTTCCGGGTAGCCTTGATGCGGGCGGAGACGTTCTGAAGCGTTGCGTCCGAACTGATACCTTGCGAATGCAGGAGCATCCACAGGGCTTCGGCAAGGATGACTTGATTTTCTAAAATGGCGCGTTGGATTTTATCCATCATCATCCATGCTCCGTTGGTTGCCGTCCGCTGTCGGTCGCCTGTCCGCGCCGTGATGCTGGCGCGGTCGAGCGCGCGGCTTCGATCAAGTTGCAGATTTTGCGCTTTTGTCCCAAGAACAGAACTGCGCTTGCGTTGCGCGGCGGCTGACGATGGTGACGCGGTGGCGCTGCCGGTGCGAGCCGCTGCCCGTGGGCACTGAGGGCGTTACGCCCGCTTCGCCGTCTTGGAAGCTTCGATCATCGCAAGCTCAACATGATCGGCAAGGCTGGTCAGATGCAGGGCCAACATATCGAACATTTCCCGCTTGGTCGGGACAGTGGCAAGATCGCGGATTAGCGCGGCCTCAGCAGCATCCTTCCGAAGCTTTTCAAGAGCCGCTTGATAATCCCTCATGGAGTTGCTTTGGGCGGCCGCTGGGCGGTTGACCCTAAGCTTTCGTTCAGCCAGTCCGCCGTATCGGCCCCGGACGCCTTGCGGAGCAGTTTGTCTTTTTCTGCCCCGGGGGGAAGAAGCGCCGCAACTTCGCGCGCCGTCTTGGCGAATGACGCAAGACGATCTTGCAGCGGCACTTGTTGCTTGAAACGACGCCGTTTCATGGCGCGCTCCTTTCTTCAAGAGGAAGGCGGGAAGCGCAACCGGCGTTCACATCACCGATAAGAGCCTATGACCGGGCGGTGATGCAGGACCAACACTCTTCGAGCAAGTCTGTTCCGGGCCCGCTCAGTCAAAGAGGACCGGGGCCATGACCAATCGGTCGTCAGGGTCCTGTGGAGGGCGCGAGTTCCTGCGGGGACCGCGCGACGGCCCCGCGCAAGCGTGTTTGCAATCGCGCAATCCCGGCTTTATTTATGCGAATTGGTACACAAATTCCGTGTGTGCCGATTGGCCATAAGCAGGCCGCAAACTGCGAATGTTTAATGCCCGCTTCAGCCGCGTGAGCGGACATTATCAGCCAAGTCTGTCGAGTCCGAAAGGGGCCAACAAAAGGAGACGTATTGAAGCACGCGCGGTTATGCGCGCAACAATGAGGCGGTTGCGCAGTTCCAGTGGCCCGTTCAACTCTCGGTCGAGGAGTGGCAATGTGGCCGGCCAAGACTCCGGCCGCGACGCCGCCGTCGGGGCCCACAACCTAGCTGGCGCTTTTTTGAATGGCGGTTGGCAGCGTTTCGGATTTGTGCTTTTTGCAATAGGCGACAACTTTTTCGGAATTCTTTTGCAGGCGGTCGTAGTCCAAAACATTGTTATTTGCAGCCGCGTTATAGTAGCCGCTCATGAAATACCTTACGAAATCTCGGTCTGCTGAACCGTATCCTAGCCAATTTCCGCAAGTGATCTTGTTCATGTCCAGCTTGATCTGAGCCGCGGCTGGCGCTGATGCCGCGCCTATCAAAATCACAGAAACGACAAGAGCCCTGCATTTCATAGCGATCCTCCAAAGTCCCGAGCCGTCAATTTTTGCCTACCGATTGTTGCAAGCCATACATAACGCTTTCCGCCGGATGGTATTGGCACCATGCCTTTACGTTGGCGATATTTTGTTGATGCAAAGCAAGGTCCACAAAGGTCCTGTTGTTCTGATAACTGAACCAACCGCTCATCCAGGCAGAAAACTTATCTGACTGTGACTGCGGCATAGCAAGATATTGGCTACATATGATCTTGCCCATATCAATGGTTACCTGCGCATTCGCAACGATTGGAATTAAAGAGACAGCAAACGTCAGACTGATCAATCTACATCTCATCGAGGTTGTCCTTGATGCTGATCTACAGGGATCTGGAGAGGGCTGCCACTACAAGGACGCAAGAAAACGAAGTCTCGCGCCGCTCATGTTGATCTAAATCAACAGAAGTCCGCTTGGGGTCATTCGCGTCGTTTTGACCCTGCGCTGACTACTTCCGGTTTCCATCCAACACCGGACATATCGTTGCACTAGGTCGCGGTCACTTGCCCTGCTGCTTGATCGCCCACAGCCGATAGGCTTCGGCCTCGTAGGCGTCCCGCTCTGTCGGCGGCGGGATCAGCTTCGCGCCTTCGCTGCGGAAGTGATCGAGGCCGCGCCCGAGCGCCTTGCGAAGATCTCGGCGCGCGCGCCAAGCTTACAGCCCATCGTGTGCCTCATCGCCGCTCCGCCGTCGCCGCTCTTTGCGCCTGCCACGTTCGGATTGAACGGAGTTGCGCGAGGTCGTCCGGGTCCTGTGAGGCGTGTAGAAAACGCGGGGACCGCGCGACGCCGGGAGGTCTGGATATTTGCTGCGAGAAAAACCGTTGTTGCAGTTGCAGGCGAAGGCGAACGTCCGCCTTGGTCTGACAGCGACGAACTTTCGCTCCGTATGAAAATGACGCTGGGCCCAAGAGGAGACATTTCGAGGCGACCGATTGGTTGCTATATTCGGGCTTTGTACTTCACCGTGACTACGATTAGTCCCGTAGGAGTGCTAACCCTTTTAGGGGAGACAACAATGGGCGATTTGAATTCGGTGATTATCCGCAAGGCCTACGAAGACTTTGCGATAGGAAGCATCCCCTCGGTTTTCGCGGTTTTCGACGCCGGCATCACATGGCACGTTCCCGGTCATAGTCCCCTATCAGGCGACTATACCGGTCACGATCAGGTCGGAGGCTTCTTTCAACGCACGATGGAGCTTTCGGGAGGCGCGTTCAGCATGGATGTGCACAATGTGCTGGCTGAAGACGATCTCGTTGTCGCCTTGGTTACCGTGAACGCAGAACGAAACGGGCTGTCCGCGTCGTTTCCGGAGATCCACGTCTGGCAGATGAAGAACGGAAAGGCGACCGACTTCCGCGAGTATCAAGGCGATGAGCAGCGGGAGGACCAATTCTGGTCTTGAGACGCCGTCATTTCCTCAAGCGATAGACGGCACAATGAGGGCGACGCTAAGATCGACGATCCTTCAAAAGCGGCGCGGCGCAACAGGAATGGCTGATGTCCGAGACCGTCACCGTTGATTGCCCTCATCGCCAAAGGGCTACGACTGTCAGCGCGTCGGGCCAATGACGCTGCACCTCGATTGCAGCCGGGCCTACATCGGCAAGGCGGCAAGGTGACGGCTTCCCGCTAGATCAGAGCCGCGTGGCTTACTTGCGATACCTGCGGCGGGAGCGGCGGCAATCGTCGCGCAGTGAAGCCGATGCTGCGCACGTCGCGGCAATGAAAGCGTGTTTTCGAGAACGCTGCAATCTCCTCATGCTGTTGCCGAAAGGCAACTGATTTATTGTTCTTCGTTGAACTGTTCCATTTTGCGTTTACGCCGCAACAAACAGTTCTAGATTTGCGGTCTCCGGGCTGGGGCGTGTTTTACAACAGCGAATTTTCGAACCCGGAGGCTTTTCGAAATGATTTTGGAATTTCTCGCAATTCTTTCTCTCGTTCAGTTCGCCAACATGATTTCGCGACTGATCGGTCGGCGGCATGACGTACTCTCCTACGTTTCAAGATCAGGTCCTCACCGGTAAGCGTGGCTAAAGCGTCACAAAAGCGAAAGCGGGATGGCCGCTCCGCCCGTGGCACAGTCTGGCTCTGATCGTCTGCTACTTGAAGAGTTTGAGCTGCCTTGTGTCGGGGGCCTCCTTGAGGGGCGCGGTGGTGGCGTGAGTGTTCTGGTCGTCTCTCGAATGAGCTACTCGCTCGTTCTGGTAGAACCCAAGGGGACATATCCCCAGCTTCCGGACTGAGGCTCAAGCCACCAATGCTGACCTGCATTTGAATACCGACGCAATTCGAGATCGGTCAGTTGCAGAAGCCGCCATGGTAAGATCGCTCGTCACTTCCCGCTCACTGGGACCAATCCATATAGAGCGTGATGCCGATCATGATCAGCGAGCCGATCGCGACCGCCACCGGGCAGATAAACGGCAACTCCTCCAGAACGCCGACAACGACCGCCCGAACGCGGAGACTTCTCTTCATGTGCGCAAAGCGCGAGCCTGCCGCACCCATCGGACATCCCCGTTTGGCCCCCAGCAGCAGCGGTCTCACTCTTCAGCATCAAGTGATCTTCGGCTATCGCCCATTCGGATGTATCCGTGAGTGAAGGTGAAGGAACTCTTGCTAGTCCGTTGGTGACGTGTGTTGCCGAGGCGGGCTCAGGAGGGAATGAGCGAGCAGATTGCGCCCGTTGACCAGCCACGCAGGTTTGATTGAACATCGCGCACACCGTGGCCGTTGATGGCATCCCTGATGGTACGCCGTTCGAACGACTGGGAATATCGCACCATGTGGAACTGGATGATGCTAGGGCTAGAAAGCAATCGCGTGATCGGACTTCGGATCGCGAAGCTGATGCGCGGCGGCAAAGCGGCTCAACGAGAAGCCCAGCGCATGGTGAGTGAAAAGGTCTTGGCGGCGGCGAAGGCCGGTACAAGCCTGATGGCTGGCGCATCTGGAAACAAGATTGTTGAGCAGTATCGAAGAAAGGTGGCGGCAAACGCCAAACGGCTCAGCAGCAAACGGATACGGCGCAGACGAAAATGACGCGGGCCTCTCGGACACTTGCTCTGCTGCTTGATCGCCCACAGCCGGTAGGCTTCGTCCTCGTAAGGATCGTCGCGGTCGGTGGCGGGATCAACCTCGCGCCTTCCTTGCGGAAGTGTTCGAGACCGCGGCCCAGCTTCTCCCGGCGAGTGTGTGTTGATCGTTGGCCCGGTCGGGATCGTCGGCGCGTAGTCCTCAAGCAAGGATCGAAGCCGATGGCGGCAGCGAAGTGGTAGCCCGCGCGGGACTTCGGCGCGCACGCCATCATGCGGATCGCGATGCCCCACCATCAGGCGGGCTTCGCCGATCGATAGCGCTCCCTCGACTTGCGCCAATGCCGTCGCGACGAAGGGGGCGACGTGCGGCGCGGGCAATGGTTGTCAATCGGCCCTTTAATTGCGGTTTGTTGTCAAGCTACTATTCTTCCTCTCTCCAGTGACACGCCGGTAGCGATTGCTCCGTCGGAGCTGGTCAGGTTGCGGAGACGGAGCGATCGCGGATGGCGAGACGATTGCCTA
>NZ_SPVJ01000011.1:0-178052 GCF_004634465.1 Bradyrhizobium sp. MOS001 | reverse complement strand
GGATCGTCAACGGCCATCCAAACAGCAACATCGATGAGCTGCTTCCGTGGGCCTATTGCCGTCACGACCTCAAAGCCGTGGCCTGAGAACGACGCTTACTCATAAGTGCACGCCTGCCGCAGCAGAAACCGTCAACATGGCATTGACAGTTTCTTGCGGGGGAAGACTTCGAGCGGATGCCTGTAGTTGGTTGGCGCTTGACCGTCGCGATCAGGGCAGGTGAGAGACGATCGGCCGCTTGGTTTAGTGGACCGGCAGGGGCGTCCTCATCCTGACGAACTCCGCAAGGGAGCCCACGGTCTCAAAAATCTCACCGCTGAACTCGCTGCCATCGACTTCGAAGCCGAACTGCTCCTCGAGCGAAGTCAGCAGTACGACCACGGCAAAGGAATCAAGCTCGGGCATGCTGCCGAACAGGGGCGTCGACGCGTCGAGCGTGCTGGCCCGGTCCTCGATGCCGAGCGTCTTCACGATAACGGCTTTGACGGCTTCAAACGTGCGATCATCAATATTCATTTTGTTCTCCAATTGCTCAAGCCTATACAAGCACTTCAACCGGCGGCGGGTGTCCAAGGAAAGCAGTGGGGCTGGCTGTTAACCCGTAGGCGCCGGCCTGAAACAGAACGATCAAATCGCCAATTTCGGCTCGCGGCAAGCTGACGTTGTCCCCGAGCAAATCCAGCGGGGTGCACAGACAGCCGACGACGTTCACAACTTCCTCGGCTTCATTGCCAAGCCGGTTACCGACCGCGATCGGATAATTTCGCCGGATCACCTGTCCAAAATTGCCGGACGCGGCGAGTTGATGGTGCAGTCCGCCGTCGACCACCAGGTATTGGCGTCCCCGCGACTCCTTGCGATCGACGACGCGGGTGACGTAGACGCCGCACTCGCCGACAATGTAGCGGCCGAGCTCGATGACCACTCGTGCCTCGGGCAACTGTGGCTCGATGGCAGTCTCGAGTAGCTCCGCGAGGTTGCCGGCGATGGCCGACAGCTCCAACGGGTGATCCTTGTCAAAATAGGGAATGCCGAATCCGCCGCCGAGGTTAACGTAGCGGATCGGCGGCGACTTCCGGGCCAACTCCAGAATGAGATCAACTGTGCGGCGTTGCGCCGAGCAAATGAGATCTGCGCTCAAGTTCTGGGACCCGGCGAAGACATGGAATCCCAGAAACTCGACGTCCGCGGCCGCGATGTCGGCGAGCAGAGATGGCACCTTTTCGGCATCGATGCCGAACTGCTGCGGACCCCCGCCCATGCGCATACCTGAACCCTTCACCTCGAAGTCCGGGTTCACGCGGACTGCGATCCGCGGGCGCACCCCTAGCCGCTCGCCGGCCTTGATGACTCGCGCAACCTCGGTGGCCGATTCGATTTCGATGATGACACCCGAGGCAACGGCCTGCGCTATGCTTGCCTCGTTCTTGCCGGGGCCGGCAAAACTGACATTGGCCGGGCGCATCGGCGTGTCGAGCGCCGTTCGCATCTCGGATGCCGACGCGACGTCGAAGGCGTCCACCAGCGTCGCGAGATGCTGCGCCACCGCAGGCATTGGATTGGCCTTGATTGCGTAGCTCAACTTGATGCGCCGCGGTAGCGTTGACCTGAGCAGTTTGACCCGATCGGTGAGCAACGCGCGATCATACGCGAAGAACGGCGTGGAGCCGACCCGCTCGGCCAGCCGAGTGAGTGGGACGCCACCGACGGCGAGTTGACCCTCGATCTGGCCAAACGCGGCTATGGTTGGTCGCAGGGCCAAGAGGCAAACTCCTTTCTCAGCATGGCGCGGTCGAACTTGCCATTTGGCGATCGCGGGATTTCATCCCGGATGATGACGGCCGAGGGCACCATGTAGAGCGGCAATCTGCGCTTCATTGCGGCGATGATGGCGGTATGATCGGTGCCATTCGCTCCAGTAGGGCTCGCGACAAGCAGGATGCGCTGGCCAAGATTGCCATCCTCCACGCCGAGCGCCACCGCATCGCGAACGAGCCCGGTCGCGTAGGCCTCATCCTCGATTTCGGTCGGGCTTATTCGGTAGCCGGAGGTCTTGATCATCTCGTCCTTGCGTCCGACGAAGTAAAGGAAGCCCTCGTCGTCGGTCACCACGGCGTCGCCGGACCAGACTGCGATCTCGGGCGTTCGCCATGAGGCATCCCGTCCCGGCGCCGGCCGGAATCGTGCGGCCGTGCGCTCCGGGTCGTTCCAGTAACCCATCGCAACTAGGGCGCCGCGGTGAACCAGCTCACCTTCTTCACCCGGATCGCACCTGGTGCCGTCGGGCCGAACCACGAGGATCTCGGCATTCGGAATCGCTTTGCCGATGGAGCCGGGCCGGCGATCGATCTCCGCTGGCTCGAGGTAGGTGGAGCGGAATGCTTCGGTCAGGCCGTACATCAGATACGGCTTGGCTTGCGGGAAGTGGGCCCGCAGCTTGTCAAGGACAGGCTTGGGCATCTTCCCGCCGGTGTTTGCGAAGTATCGCATGGTTCGCGTGGCCTCGGGGGACCAGTCCTGCTCGGCGATCTGGATCCACAGCGGCGGCACACAGGTCAGGCCTGTGACGCCATGCCGGGCGCAGAGCCGCGCGACGTCGCCGGGCAGGAGGTAGTTCATGAGCACCACGTGCGCACCGACGCTGAAGGCGGTGGTGAGTTGGCTAAATCCGGCATCGAAGCTTAATGGCAGAGCGGCCAGGATGACGTCGTTGGCATTGTTCCCAAGATATTGGCTCACGCTCTCGGCGCCAACGATCAGGTTTCGGTGACTGAGCACGACGCCTTTGGGTTTGCCCGTGCTGCCCGACGTGTAGAGGATCGCAGCCATATCGAGATCAATGGCGGCGTTTCCTGTCGGGCCCTGATCTTCAGAAGCAGACGACTGCGGCCAGCGGTGGATCGCCGCTCCTATGTTACGCGAGATATTGTGCGGTCCGGCGTCAACGAGCAGGATGTGCTCGACACTAGGGCTCGTGCTAAGCGCATCGCCAAGGAACTCCAGCCGTTCGGAGGAGGTAACCAGCACGCGCGCGCCACTGTCGGCGAGGATGTGTGCGATCTGGTGAGCACGCAGAAGGGGATTGATTGGCACGAAGGTCCCGCCGGCTGCGGAAGTGCCGAATATTGCCGCGACCGTCTCGATACGCTTCTCCAGAAACACCGCCACGCGCTGCTCCCGCTCGAGGCCGTGGCTGGCGAGCTTTGCGGCCACTGAGCAAGCCTGCTGCCACAACTCCGCGTAGCTCAAGGTCGTGCTTCTATATGTCAGCGCCGGCGCCTCTGGATGTGAGGCGGCGCGATGTTGGAGCAGGTGATGCAAACTCGTCCGTATCATCGTTTGACCCATGTCCGACCCGCCTGTTCCGTTCACCACGTTACGCAGGTGAGTTCACTATAGAGGTCGTCGATCTGCTCCGGGCGCAAGGTCGCGCTCCGAAACATTTTTGGTCTCGGCGACTTCAGCATGATCGATCGCCTCGGGCGATCGCCTACGACGCGCAGCTCCGTCAGCGTCGCCAGGATCCCGTGGCGAAGCAGCAGATGGCGCGCGACGTACATTGCGACCTTGTGAAACAGCTTTCGATTGCCGACGTACAAGATCGCAGCAAACACTGGAAGGTTCTTGCGCCGGACCCTGCGGAACATGACGTAGCAGGTCGAATTGCCTTCAACGACCACGATATGATGTGCCGCAGCCGCGCGCGCGTGGTCGCGATAGATCTCCAGGTCGCGATCATGCAGAGTACGCTCGATTTCCTGCGGCTCGGAGATGACGCGCACCCGCTGTGATACGAGCGGAAATGGCAGATTCGGGACAAGGGCGGTCGTCGCATCCAGGTGGGAGAACTTCAGCCGGAGATTGAGCGGTATCACGTTTCCGCTCGGCGAGAGATCAGTGAAATGGTAGCCCTTCTGCGCGAGCAGTGCGTTGAGCAACAACACGCTGCGCGTTCGGTATTCGTCAAGCACGCACCAGGCGGCAAGATTGCAGAACCGCTCGGTTTGGCCATCTATTCTCCGCTCGGAATAGAACGCCAGATAAGCGCCGACGATCCGTTCGCCTGCACGCAGCAGGAAGCCATGGTTTGGCGGGCTGCACCTCCATGGCGGGGTGATTGCGGCCTCCCACTCGGCGCTTGTGATGCGCGTATTCAGCTCGGCATGCAGAAACTTCGCCACCGCTGGTACATCCGCGAAGGTGATAGGATGGATCACTGCCGCGGCCGCCGATTTGTTCGACATCGAACTGTTTAGCGGATGCATCACTTCGGACTGCTGCAGCTGCGTGGGAATATCTCGAAAACTGTGGAGCTTGCTGGTCGTCGATGAACGGGGCGGCTGGTTCATGACTGCTTGGGTCGCCTGTAGGTTACGAACGGTCTGAGAGCAGATTTCTGATCCGCCGAAAATGATCTGTGGTTCTTCAGCCTCCTCTTCAATGCGGAAAGGTATGGCGCCCAGGCATAGGCGCCGTTGTACTTCAGAAAAAACTCCAGACGCCCGTCGAACGGATCAACCTTCACGCGCCCTCTGACCAAGTCAGAACCAGTCGTATCCACGGGGGCGGGGGTGGTGGTGAAGACGGCTTCATAGCCAGCCGTTCTGCACAGATCGATCGTTGAGGAATCATGATCGCCGTAAGGAAGGGCGAATAGACGAACATCTTGTGTCGTCAGGTCTTCAAGCTCGTGACGCGAGCCCTCGATCTCTTCCCGGGCATCTCCAGGAGCCAAACGCGAGAGGCGAGGGTGGGTGCGGGAGTGAGCCCCAACGGTGACAAGCGCCGATGGCAGCGTTGCGATCTGTTCGGCCGACATCACAGTCTCGATGGAGTCGGGGCTGCCATCTTCCATCGACCAAGGTGGAGGCCCGCCCAACGTGCCGGTTGGAACAAAAATTGTCGAATGAAACCCGCGTGCGGTAAGCGCCGGCAAAGCATTCTTGGCGACGCTGACATACGCGTCGTCAAATGTAATCGCGACGTTGGCTTTACCCGAAGGCAAGCTCCCACGGTGCGATGCCGGTGAGACCTGAGCCTTGCGTCGGATCGACTCCAATTGGCGTACGAAATTCGA
This sequence comes from Bradyrhizobium sp. MOS001, assembly GCF_004634465.1. Classification (NCBI taxonomy): domain Bacteria; kingdom Pseudomonadati; phylum Pseudomonadota; class Alphaproteobacteria; order Hyphomicrobiales; family Nitrobacteraceae; genus Bradyrhizobium; species Bradyrhizobium sp. MOS001. The sequence continues at coordinate 172,975 of NZ_SPVJ01000011.1, read as the reverse complement.
TCGATAGGCGTCGGGTATGCCGTGATAGTAGAGGATGACCAGCTTGGGGGCCGGCGAACGTCCTGCTAGTCCCAGCACAAATCGTGACAGTCCTCGCGCCAGATAATAGAGCAGGCTGATTGTTAGCTTCGTTGTGCGCTTGGCGCTTGGACCGACTGAGATGTCACGCCTGACCAGCGGCGGCTTCCGGGCGGGCCCAGCGGGCGGGGCTTCAGCGCGAGCCGGCTGTACACTTCCGCCTAGACCGGTATTTGAGCTGGGCACTGCGGTCAGGCCGATCCAGCTACCTGGTAGAGAGTTCGTCCACACTCCGGCCATCCACTATATGCTCGTTTGACAATTGAAATTATATCAAAATAAATAAATACACGCGAGTTAAATTTTAATATAAGCGTATTTACCATAATAATCGAATTCTTGGTTTTCGTAACTCCAAGCGTTTGGCTGTGCAAGGGATTTTTCGAGTAAAGTGGCTTGACTGCAGCGAGGTTGATCGCCGGCGTGTCAGTTAAGCGCGAATTACGTTGCGCGATATCGGTGATGTCCTAATCTATTTCAAAGTTTATTGTGCAATATTATGATTTGATCCGTGGCCTTGCAAAGTACGGCGCGCGCCACGCGGTAATAAAAGCGGCATGAAGGCTATGGCAAGGTCACCTCTAAGTTCCGCTCGAATCCAGCTAGCTCGTCGCGGGCGGCAGCTGACGAATATCTTGTTGGCAGAAGGCCACCAGGGACTCGCTGAACGGGTCAGAACCGCAGCCGCAACGTGGATGCGCCCCAAGCGAATTGCCTGGCCTGTGCTGCCCGAAGACATCTTGGCCGCCGACCTCAGTCGACCCCTCCCAAGATCGATACCCAGAATGAGATCGGGTGAACCGATTTCAATTAACTGGGTGACGACGCCGACGGGACCCGGATCCGGAGGCCATACAACCTGTTTTAGGATCATCAAGTATCTTGACAAAGCCGGGTACGACAATCGGATCTTTTTCTATCACATTCATGGCGCCGACCAGAAGTATTTCGAGGGCGTCGCGCGCGAACACTACGGGCTGACGTGTCCGATAAGTGATATTCGCAATGGAATGCCGGACGCTGACGCGGTGGTCGCGACAAGTTGGCCAACTGCCTATGTCGCGTTCAATGCGGCCTGTGCCGGGAAGCGTTTCTATTTTGTCCAGGACTTCGAACCATATTTCGAGCCTGTCGGCGCGTACAGCGTGATCGCAGAGAATACTTACCGAATGGGATTCCATGGCATCACAGCGGGAGCGTGGCTGGCGCAAAAGCTCTCGCGTGAGTACGGCATGGATGCGGACCATTTTCCGTTCGGCTGTGATACGTCACGCTACCATCGTGACCCGGTGTCCCGACGTTCAGGAGTCGCATTTTATGTGAGAACCGGAACGCCCCGGCGCGGGACCGAGCTCGGGCTGTTAGCTCTCGAGCTATTCGCCAAACGGCAACCCCATGCCCAGATACATTTGTTTGGTGAGAAGTTGGAGGGCCTGACCTTCAACTGCATCAACCATGGCTTGGTGAGCCCAGCCAAGCTCAACGAGATATATAATCAGTGTTTCGCGGGAATCTGCTTGTCTTTTACCAATGTGTCCCTGGTTCCGCATGAAATGCTCGCCGCAGGTTGCGTTCCGGTCGTCAATGATGCCGAGCACAATCGCATCGTGCTCGACAATCCGTACGTCCGCTACACATCTCCAACTCCTCACGCCTTGGCTTCGGCTTTGGAAGACCTCATGCAGATGGCCGATTTCAATGCTCTGTCACAGATCGCTGCGGAGAGCGTCAAATCAACGACGTGGGACGATGCAGCAGCGGCAGTCGACGCGGCTTTCAGGCGAGCCTTGAACGCGTCACGGCAAACGCAAGTCCTGGAAAGCTGTCTCGCGACGGTCGATTAGCACCGCCGCCTTGTGCCCGGCGGGCCGAACCTCTCAGCTCCCCCCGTCAGTGTTGCAGGGTTGCGTGCGTACGATCGTTGCCTGTTGGTTCGACGCGTCGATAGTCACTATCTGCGCATCCCATCCGTTGACTGCCGAGCACCTCACGTCGATCGGGCGATATCCCCACGAGCCTTGGACGATGCGCAGACCAAGCACTGAGCCCGGCGTTCCTAGTCGAAAAGGTGCGCCGCCTCCTTGAACAAGCAGCCCGTCAATTTCGACGGATTCATTACCCTGGCTGTGTGGATAGAAGAAGGGGGCGGTGCCACCGCATGTACCAACTTCGACCATATGCAGCGTCACATTGCGGACTGTCAGCGCCGCTCCGTCATAGCCCTGGATCCCGTCGCCGTGCCAGTCGCGACACATCTCAGGAGAGGTGACCTTGACGTAGCTGTCCTCGATCCTGACGGCCGCGCAGCCACGGGACCGCCCGCCAACGCGGAAGCCTTCCGGCAGCCCATCGATCTTCACGCGACGTGCTATGTATCCACCGGTCGCTACCGCGGGCGCGTCGGCGTCAGTCGTCGTCTGGCCTGGCGCACGCACGAGAGAGACATCCTCAAGGAGGAGCCCGTTGTTGCACTTGCCGTTTGTCTCGTTGAGGATATGACCGCCCTGGATTTCGACCCGCCGCACTGTAACATCGTCGGCAGCGATGATGAGGTCGGCGTTCACTAGCCGCACATCCTCCAACACGGCGCCGCGCTTCGAGATCCGTACTGTCCTGGTGTAGGTTGTGGCCGGCTTCCAATCGAGGGGCACGCCGGTCGTCGACGGACCTGGAAATGAAGTTCTGGCCTGCGGCCGAGCAGGCACTTCTTCACCGATTGCTGCGGAGGTGAGCATTAAGATCGTTGCCGCGATGCCCGCGCCTATCGTCCGTGCAGTGCGGCCGTGGAGACGGTCTGCCGTGCGGGCTGCAATGGCAAACATCCTGTTCCTCCTCTTGAACTGACCAGACCGCCGGGAGCGTGGAATCGGATTAGGACCCGTCGGCGCCGTCCCTCGGCGTCTGTGCGTGTCGACCCCCGCTCTGGGCCCGTTGCGATCAGCCATGCGAGCATCTGTATTTGTCGGCAGCGTCACAATCTTGTGTCAGTATCCGTGCCGGAACACCAACCGCGATCGCCCCGGATGGAATGTCGGTCAGGACGACGGCGTTGGCGCCCACCGTCGCGCTTGAGCCGATCTCGATGGGTCCCAGCACGCGACATCCGGCCCCGAAGAACACGTTGTCCCCTACGGTCGGCCAGCGCAACGGCTTAAGGCGGCCCAACGTCACACTACCCATAATTGAAACATTCGTGCCCATGGATTCCACGACGATCACGCAACCGACCGGATGGGCGATGTACAGTCCTCCCCCGATCCTCGCGCCCGGCACCAACTCAAGTCCGTAAAGTCTCAGCAGGCGACGCTTCAGAATGCCAGGCAGCAACTTCACCTTCCGGCGATGCATTAGTGTGGCAAGCCGGAACCACGCCATCGCTCGCAGAGGGGGATGCCGAAAGAGCAGCTTGAGGAGCAACAGGGGTGTGAGCTCGCTCCTATTGGCAACATCCTCGGGACGGATCCAACGACACGCGTCCATCTGAAGTAAATCGAAGGCACCGCGCAGCGCTCCGTCGTCGTAAGCATGAAGCGCGGCCTCCGCAACGTCTTGCGTCGTCACCGGTCGAACCCCCTCGGATGCCGTTACAGATTGTTTACGGACGTAAGTCGGGGCGTTGATGATGCGCTTCGCCATCTACCGATCAATTCCACCTCTGGGGCTGCTGGCCGGTCTTCCTGCGCGACAGCAGATTGCCATCAGTCGTCATTGCCGATCGAGGTTCTTTGGTGTCCATCAACCATGCACCACTTCCCAGGACGAACATGAACCACGCATAAATTCCGTGCGAAAAGTGAATAGTGATGCCCACGAACAAGAATGTGATGAGGGAAATCAAGTATGCCACACGGCAAATCTCGACCGTTCTGTCTGCGCTCTTAGCGTTAGTGACCGCAACCATCGTGTAAATACAGGATCCCAGCAGCAGGACGAGGGCGGGAATCCCGTGCCTCATGGCGGTCAATAGCCAGAAGTTGTCCACACTGTCAGATGCCATCCACCTAGGCCGCTCCCAATCTGCCAGACCTATTCCAAGCAATGGATGATTAAGCACCGAGGCACTTCCGTAATCCCAGATCGCGACACGGTACCACCCGGTCTGAGGATCGAACGTGAAGTGCGAGATGAAGAACTTGGCCGCTCCTTGATTGGAGCCAAACTGGGCAGCCAAGACGCCTACGGCGACGATACTCCAGAGTATCATCCACTTGCTGCTATTGCGCCGAAGAAGCCCGGCATATGCCATCAGCACGACTTGGAATACGAGACATGAGATCGGCGCCGACGACATCGACAAGAAGGCGGTGGCCGCCACCATCACGGTCAGGAGCCATCGTGAAGCAAAGTTGCTGCCATGCCCCCAAGCGAGGTGGGTCAAGGCTACGGTGCTGGTGCAAAAAAGGCCAAATTCGATCGAATGACTAAACGGTCCCTGAACCCGCCAAAAGCCCCACCGGGGAACCATCATCGTAACTTCGACGGTCGGAAAAACGACGCTCAACGTCGATAAGAGCGGCTTGTTTCCTGTGATCCATTCGTAGACAGCAAACGGTGACAGGGCCAAAACAACGATCGCTATTGTTAAGACCATTCCTCTGAAGTCAGCGGCATCGCGAACATAGCGGCGCGCGAGGAGGTAGGCTCCCATCGTTTCTATAAAAAAGATGCCAGACGTTTGAGTGGCAGAAGAGCCATCATGTGCAGCAAACAGGGAAGCTGCAGTCCAAACAGAGTAAAAAAGAAGCGCAAGATCCGGAAGTCTGAAGCCTAGCGCGCCGCGTACCCAACTCAAGAGACAGGGCAGCAGGGTTGCCAGGAGAACGAGTCGATAAGCTGACAAGTTCATCGGTCCCAGAGGAATGATCCATGGGACGGCCAATCCGACCAGGAAAGCGACCACAGCCCAAGGTGGTCGGATCCAGGCTGGTCGGCTTGTCTGCAAAGGGAAGTTGCGTGGTGCAAGGGCGCCCCCTGCTCCTGACAGTACTGAGCGTTGATGTCTTACTGCAAATCCTGCTGTGCCTGCCATCTGGAGACCAATGACCAAACCCTAGCGCGAAGTTTCCGAGACCATATCCAGCCCAATGTACGCTGAATGCACAAGTTGCTATTCGGTTGATTGCTCTTGGATCCCAGGCCTCTCAAGCTGGCGCCAGAGAATGGTCCTTGCGAGTTCGCAATGTTCGACGCGGGTCTCGCATAGGGGAGCTTGACGTCCGGTGCAGTCGTGACTGCCAATTTTGCCCGAATGGATCGCTTGTGAGACGTTGGTTTCCTGGTTTTGACGCATTGCGGCAAAATTCCTCTATTTCAAAATTCGTGATTTCTAAATAGCTCGTCAAAATCGTTTGGCGCGGTGATGTAAGGCTATGCACATGGAAAATATTGATAAAATTCAGTATGCCGCTCAAATGTCTCGCTGTCGAGGCTGATTAATGATTTATGGAATAATAATAGAAATTAAACCTTGATAATTGATAATAACGGAGTTTAATTGAAGATGTTAAGATCAGTTGTCGGAGAAGGTCATGGTCAGTCTTGCCCAGCGCGTGGTGTCCGTCGACACGGAGCCTCTCGGTGTCAAATCGCTTCTTCCCATGAAGAAGATGGCGGAGCACAGCGAGCAGTGGGCCCAGCAATATCGCGACAATCAACCTTTCCCACATATTGGGATCGATGGTTTTTTTGACGAGAATATTATCAGGACTGTGGTTGCGAACTATCCCGGCGAATTTGATGCATCTTGGGATCGGAAGTTCCTCGATGCTGGAGCTTACGAAGAGCAAAAGCTTGGTCTGAATCGGTTGGAGGACTTTCCCCCTTACATTCAGCAATTCGTCAATGCGTTGAATTCGCGCGTCTTCGTTGGGTTTCTGGAGAAGCTTACGGGTATCCAGGGCCTGATACCCGATCCATATCTGTCGGGAGGTGGCCTGCACATGATCCCGCGAGGAGGGCGTCTCGGCATCCATGCGGATTTCAATACGCATCGAGAGCTCAGACTCGATCGCCGGCTCAATCTGTTAGTGTACCTTAATTACGACTGGCAAGAGGAGTGGGGCGGGGCCCTCGAGCTTTGGGACAAGGACGTTAAGTCAAAGGAGAAGGCGTATTTCCCCATCGCCAACCGCATCGTCGTCTTTACAACGACCGACACGGCTTATCACGGCCATCCTGATCCGCTGACAAGTCCAAAGGGAAAGTATCGCCGGTCGATTGCGTTGTATTACTATACGAATGGCCGTCCCGAGGAGGAGAAGTCGGACGAGCATACGACGATATTCAAAATGCGTCCCAACGAAGTCCGTCGACGTAGTGTGCTTGATGTGATGAAGCCCTTCGTTCCACCAATTGTCTGGCAGGTTCCCCGGTTGTTCAGGAAGAAGTAGGGTGATCTGCCTGCCGGCCGATCATGCGTCGGGGGCCGGCCGCGGCTCCCGACATCGCGTAGCGCCAGCACATGGCGCGAATGGCAGGTGATGGCGAACGACGGCGTTACGCGCGCTTCTGATCGATCATGTCAGGATAGCGGACCTGGTCAGCCGGGCGCCGTTGTCCTTGATCCTCATTTTCGATCTTGCCGGACTCCATCACGCGCCGAGCCCGGTTCTCGCCTCATCCGAGTGTTGATGCAAGTCGATATCAGACCTGAAGTGGACGACGACCTCTATACGCCGCGCAGGCGATGACGTCGCCAGAGCATCTTGTGTTTCACCCAATGAATATAGCCGCTTGGCATGATTGGTTGCAGAATCGGCGGCCACCGCGTCCCCAGACGCCGGCGCCATTGTAAGCCCCAATATTCACCGAGAGCATGGGCACTCGGATAAGTCTCCTCGGCGAAGGCCTGCAGATCATCGACGCAAATATGATGAACGCGACGACGATCGTAGGACCAGCAGGCGAGCCAGAGGGCTTCCTTGGCCAGAGCCCGCAGCGCCATCTGCCGCAGTTCTTCCATGTCGCTGATCTTATGTCCGTGCACTTGAAAGACGGCTTCGAATGCGGCTCGCCTCTGCCTGAGATCTGCGATCTTGGAGTTGAACTGGGTTGACTGCATGCTGGCAACGTGCCTGCGATAGTATGCTTGGTCCACTTCGGCCAAATAGGCGATCGATGAGTGCGCTGCAAATCGCAGCCACATCTCCAGGTCGCCGGCATGAGGAAGATCCTCGCGATAGCCCCCGAGCTGCCGCTGGAGCGACGTGCGGACGATGACCTCGGGGGACGAGATGCACGACGTCGCGGACTTGCAGCGCTGAGCAATCCAGTCCCGGCCATCCCAGATATCGACCCGCGGCTTGCCGGTACGGGCCTGCGGCAGCTTGTCGTTCGATTGGAAGTATGGCGCATGTCCATAGACCATGCCGACTTCCGGGTGGTCATCAAGAACTGCTTGGGCCCGCTTTAGTGCGCCAGGCGTGAGGAGATCGTCGGCCGATATCAGAGCGGTGTAGTCTTCGGTCGCGAGGGCCAGTCCCTCGTTGTAGGTCTTGATGTGGCCCTGATTGATCCCGTGGCGAATGAATGTCACCCTGGCATCGTTCGCCAGCGAGGTGCCCACCGCGGGAGTTTCATCGGTCGAGCAATCATCGATGATGATCACCTGTACCTTGACGCCTTGGGAAAGAACGCTCTCAACGCACCCCTTGAGATAATGCGCATAATTATAGCAGGGGATGACAACGCTGAAGGACGTCTCCTTTGTCATTGGCTGACCTCGGCGCGGAGCGTGCTGGCCACCAGCTCGAGGTCTTCGTCCTTCATTTGTGCGTAGATCGGTAACAGGATTGCGCGATCTTGCGCGAGTTCGGACTGATGCAGCTCATGGCGTTGCTTGGCGTTCGAGTAGGGCGGCTCCCGGTGCGAACACATAATGCCACGGCGGGTGGCGATGCCTCGATCGAGCAATTTCTGCATCACCGTCCGTTGGTCCACGTTGCTCGGCAGGCGTACACAATAGCTTTGCCAGTTGGAGCGGGCCCATTCCGGCTCGAACGGCAGGCTCAGGCCCTCGACGTTGCCGAGCAATTCCGAATAGCGCGCGGCGAGGGTCCGCCGGCGGGCTACGATGTCTGGCAGCCTGGTGAGCTGCTTGCGTCCGACCGCGGCCTGGATGTCAGTCATCCGGTAGTTGAAGCCAACGGCAAGATAATCTTCGAAGATGACCTGGGGGGACCCGTGCCGCACCGTGTCCGGGACGCTCATGCCGTGCTGGCGCAGGAGCCTGAATTTGCGGTCGAGCTCGGGATCCGAGGTGGTGAGCATCCCGCCTTCGCCGGTCGTGATCACCTTGCGGGGGTGGAAGGAGAAGCATGCAATCCGGCCATAGGGCTTACCAATTCGATCCCAGCTGCCGTTTACCTGGATCTGACTGCCGGCTGCGCAGGCGGCGTCTTCGATCAAGGCAAGGCCGTGGCGATCGGCGATCGCAACGAGCGCTGCGAGGTCGCAGGGCATCCCCATTTGGTGCACGGCGATGATCGCGCGGGTGCTGGTCGTGATCGCCTCGGCCACGCGCTCTGGATCGATGTTGTAGGTGTCCGGGTCGATGTCGACGAAGACAGGGGTGGCTCCGCAATATCTGACGCAATTGGCGGTCGCGATAAAGGAATGGCTGACCGTGATGACCTCGTCGCCGGGTCCTATATCGAGTGCGACCAGAGCAAGGTGCAAGGCGGTCGTGCAGTTGGAAACGGCGCACGCATGGGGCGCGCCGACCAGCGTCGCAAAGTCGCGTTCGAAAGCTGCGACTTGGGGGCCTTGCGAAACCCAACCGGAAAGCACGGCCTCCCGGGCAGCTTCGGCCTCTTCGTCGGCGAGGAGTGGCAGCGCAATCGGGATCACGAGACGACCGCATCTTGCTGGCGGGCGGCAGAGGTCGACGCGTATTCGGCGCGCCACCATTTCACAAGATCGGCGAGGCCCTGTTCGAGCGGAACGGAGGCTCGGAAACCGAGCTTTTGCTCGGCCTTTTCCGTCGATGCCAGCCGGCGCGGCACGGGATTAATCGAGCGCTCCGGCGCGAACTCAGGCGTCAGGTTGCGATGGCCCATCACCGAAGCAAGCGCATTCGCGAGCTGCACCAGGCTGGTTTCGGTTCCACTGGCGATATTGAAGACGTCATCTGTGACCCGAGACCGGGCTCCGAGAATATTGGCGCGCGCGACGTCGCGAACGTGGACGAAATCCATGGTCTGCTGGCCGTCACCGAATATGATCGGCGGCAGCCCCGCTTCGAGCCGCTCCATCCAGCGGATCAACACTTCGGTGTAGCGGCCGTGGATATCCATCCGCTCGCCGTAGACGTTGAAGTATCGGAACGCGACATAGTCGAGCCCATGCATGTCGTTGAAGGAGCGGAGCAGCCCTTCATTGAAGGCCTTGGCGGCTCCATAAAGGGTGCGGTTGTCGTAGGGGTTTTGCCGCTCGGTGGTCGGAAACGCCTCCGCCATGCCGTAGACGGATGCCGAGGAGGCGGCGATGACCTTCTCGATGTTGTGTTTGACGCACAATTCGAGCAGGTCGAAGGTGGCGTCGACCATAACTTCCTTGGCAAGGCGCGGCTCGGCGGCGCAATGGGTGATGCGCAAGGCCGCCTGGTGGAAGACGATATCGGCCGCCTGTACGAGCGATGCCATCAGCTTGCGGTCCCGTATATCGCCCTGGACCATGCGGACCGGTCCGCGGCTCATCGCCCGCTGGAGATTCTCCGGTCGCCCTCTGATCATGTTGTCGAACGCGACGATCTCGATGCAATTCTCGTCGCATAGGAGGTCAACGATATGTGAGCCGATGAATCCGGCGCCGCCAGTGACCAGAATTCGTTTCCCCTTCAGATCAGCCAAGCCGCTCTCCCTTTGTTGAGTTATTGAGCCAAGCCGAAAACGGCCCTAATGAAGCCGGTCATTCGCCGAGCCTAGGCGGCATCGACGAATGCGGATTTCTCCAACGCTGCTGCCACTTCGTTCACTTGTTCCAAGTGCAGCTCCGGAAAGATCGGAAGCGAGAGGAAACGATTGGCCAAACTTTCGGTGACCGGAAAATCGCCGGTGCGATAGTCGAGATTGGCGTACGCCTTCTGCAGATGGACTGGCACGGGATAATGAATGCCCACGCCGATGCCGGCTTCCTGGAGCGCGCTCAGCACCTCGTCGCGACGGGGCAGGCCAACCGCATAGACGTGGTAGACATGTCGGCTGTGCTCGGGCGGCCGCGGCCTCGCAATAGGAAGCTTCGCCGTGAGACGATCATACTGTACGGCCAGCGATCGGCGCGATTCGGTCCAGGATTCGATGTAGTTCATCTTCACGTTCAGCACCGCGCCCTGGATGCCGTCCATGCGATAATTGTAGCCCGCGACGACGTGATTGTACTTGGCTTCCTGTCCCCAATCGCGCAACAGCGAAACCTTCCGCGCGAGCTCCGGCTGACTCGTCACAATCGCGCCGCCTTCGCCATAAGCTCCGAGATTCTTGCCTGGATAAAAGCTGAAGCAGCCGAAATCACCGATCGACCCTGCGCGCCGTCCCTTGTATTCGGCGCCATGAGCCTGAGCTGCGTCCTCGATCACGATCAGCCCGCGACGCCGCGCGATCTCCATGATCGGATCCATGTCGGCCATCAAGCCGTGCAGATGAACCGGCAGGATCGCCTTGGTCCGTGGCGTGATCGCGGCCTCGATCAGGGCTGGATCCATTGTCCAGGTAACTGGGTCGACGTCGACGAAGACCGGCTTAGCGCCGCTGTACAGCACCGCCGCGGTCGTCGCGACGAAGGTCATCGACACGGTAATGACCTCGTCGCCGGGGCCAACACCGGCCGCGAGCAGGGCCAGATGCAGTGCCGAGGTGCCGCTACTGACCGCGCTGCAATGACTGGTGCTGCAATAGTCGGCAAAACGCTTTTCGAAGGCCGTCACTTCCGGGCCCAACACGAATTGCGTGCTCTCGATCGCACGCGCGACCGCGGCATCGACTTCCGGCTTGATTTGGCGATACTGAGCTTTCAAATCCAAAAACGGTATCAATGTCTTGATCCCTAACTGTCAGGCGTCCGATCTGGCCGCGTCTATTATAAATTTAAATGGATGAATATAATTAAATCAATCGAGAAACAAATAAAATGTATCGTTGTTCGCGGGAGAACGATTTATTGGTAACCGGCACCGGCGAGGCGCGCCGCCTCGATCAGAGGGCCTGCCTTGGAGCTGGGGACGATGCGAGCGGGCACGCCCGCCACGGTCGCGCCGGCCGGAACATCCTTTGTCACCACTGCACCGGCACCGACAATGGCGCCGGCTCCAATGGTTATGCCGCACAGGATTGTCGCATTGGAGCCGATCGACGCTCCCTTGCCGACACGGGTCGGTTCGACGGTCCAATCGGCCGCGCCCTGTGGCCGGCCATCTGCCGTTGTCGCCCTCGGATACTTGTCGTTGGTGAACATGACGCCGTGCCCGATGAACACCTCGTCCGCGATGCTCACGCCTGAGCAGATGAAACTGTGCGATGAGATCTTGCACCGGGCACCGATTTTCGCTTCGGCCTGCACCTCGACAAATGTGCCGAGCCTGGTCTCGTCCCCGATCGAGCAGCCGTAGAGGTTAACAAGATCCGGATGGAATATCCGTACGTCACGACCGAGCTGTACATCTTTTGCAATAGGCATCGCAGCTTCTCCAAACGCTACACGAAAGTCTTAGCATACATCGCGGTCTCCCTGGGCCACCGGGACCGGGACCCGGCCAGTGGAGCGCCAGGCGGTGGACACCAAGCGGGAAACGGGTGCCTTCAGCTCCGGCAGCAGCGGATGCTGTACCGCGAACAGGGCGGCGAGCCACATCGCTGCGACTGCCCCGCAGGCTACGAAAATGCCCGCCACTGGTCCAATCAGGCCGTGCTCGACCAGCGCTGCGCAGATCGCGACCGTTGCGCAGCAGCAGAGGGCGACCATGCCGCTCTTGCGCAGCGCATGAACGAAATCGGTGAACCGCAGATCGAGATGTCGACTGACAAAGGAGATTGCCACGGCGGCCTGGAATGGCAATGTCAGCATTGCCGATCCCGCCACGGCTTCGACGCCAAAGAACGATGCGATAAAGATGATCAGGAGCGACGGCGGCAGCGAGATCAGCGACGACAGCAGCGTGTCGCGGACGCTGCCCGCGGCAACCAGGACGGGGTATGTGAGGCAGGCAGCGAACAGCGAAAGCTGAGCGATGCAGAGCAGGCGGACCAGCGGAACCACCTCCAACCAGGATGGGCCGAGCCAGACGAGAATGATTGGTTTCGCCATCAGAGCCATGAAGATCAGAAACGGCCAATACAGGACAGTCAGAAGCGAGGTCGCGTGGAGATAGAGGCGTTTGAGGTCTGCGCCGGCTTTGGTCTGGGCAAAGATGGCCGGCATGATCACAGGGCTGATTACCTGGATCACGAGCTTGTCGAACACCTGGGTCAGGGTGCAGGCGCGGCTGTAAAGGCCGACAGTCGTGAAATCCAGCATCCGGGCAAGGAACAACTGCGGTGCTGAACTATAGAACACGTTGATGAGGACTACGCCGCTTGAATAGAGGCCGAACCTGACGACCTCGGGGTAGCCCTGCAACGACGGCCGGAAAATGCGTAGATCTCGTCGGTTGCCCATCAGATAGACCGTCTGGACCACACTTCCGGCGATCATTCCCCAGATCGGCGCAAGATAGCTATAGCCCATCTTCGCGAGCGCGATTGATACGCAGACCATCGTGAAATTGCAGGCAAGATTGCTGGCCGCGACGACGCCGAACTGCATGTCCCGACGATACAGCGCGATGATCGTCGTCGAGAACGGGGTAACGATGAAATTGAGGACGGCAACGGCGATACCAGTCGCGGGTCCCTGAGCGCCGAGCGTCGATCCGACAACGCCACCCAGCAGATAGAGAAGAAGCCCGATCGCGACGGACAAGCCAAATGTGATGGTAAAGGCGGTCCTGACGTTAACTTCCGACAGGGATGCTTTCTGAATGAGATAGTTGGCGCCGCCGAATTCCTGGGAAGAGGTCGAGAACACCGACGTGATTGCGAGGACGACTGCATAAATGCCGAACTCCTTGGGAGTCAGCAGTCTCGACAAAATGCCAATCGAGACAAGGAACAGCAGCAGGCTCGCGTAACGCTCGAGCGCCGAAAAGAAAATCGAACGTTGCACAGCGTTCATCGCGAGCCTTCGCAGCTATAGGCCGGCACCTGCCTCAGGCAATCGCCCTGACGTGCTCCGGAATCCTCCGCGGCTGCTTCAGCCGGACCGGCCGGCCGTGATCGGCGATCGAACGCGATGCCGCCTCCAGCACCTCAATGACCCGCAGGCCCGACAAGCCATTGGAAACCGGCGAGGCGCCGGTGGTCACGCATTCGACGAAGTGCTGGACCTCCGTTAGCAGCGCCTCCTTCGTGGAGATATTGGGCGCCCACATGTCGCCGGCCCGATATCCGATCCGGAATTGATGCGTATTCTCGGCTTGCGGGTTCAGCGTGATGCCCTTGTCGTAGACCTTGATCTTCTCGGTGGGCTCGAGGTCGTTATAGGCGATCATCTTCTTGCTGCCGCCGATGAAGGTCTGACGCACCTTGACTGGGGAAAGCCAGTTGACGCTGACATGCGCAACGCACTTGCTCTCGAAGAACAACGTGATGTGCGCCATGTTCTCGGGCGAGCCGGCCACATGGCACGACCCCGTCGCCGAAACCGCAACCGGATCCTCTTCGAGGAGATATTGGATGATTGAGAGGTCGTGAACCGCCAGGTCCCAGATCACGTTCACGTCGCTCTGGAACAGGCCGAGGCTCGATCGCGTGCTGTCGTAATAGAAAATCTCTCCGAGCTGGTCTTGCTGCAGGAGCTCGCGGATCTTCTGCACCGCCGGGGTATAGAGGAAGGTGTGGTCCACCATCAGAGTCAGGCCACGCCGATCGGCCTCGTCGACGAGGTGACGCACCTGGTCGGACGTCGGGGCAAGCGGTTTCTCGACCAGCACATGCTTTCCTGCTTTCAACGCTGCCAGGGCCAGCTCATAGTGAGTATGAACGGGCGTTGCGACCGCTATGGCGTCGATCTCCGGATTACGCAGAAGCTCGCTGAAATCCGACGTCGTGGTGATTTCGGGGTGGCGGCGCGCGCAGGTAGCCAGCTTTTCTGCGTCAAGATCGCTGACGCTGACAACGCACGACGACTCGTTGCTCGCGAAATTGCGGACGAGATTCGGTCCCCAGTATCCATATCCGACAATGCCGATTCCAATCATTTGCAGGCCCCTTAATATTCGATGTGTGAAAAGATCCAAGAGTGCGGAGTTTTCGCTCGTACTGTTCGACTGAGGTAGAAAACGCGATCGAGCTCGCTTCCCGCCACGACAAGCCTCGGTAAAAAAGAAGCTTGGGCAATCATTTTGGCTCGCTCCCGGTGAAGTGGAATACGAGCGCTGCTTTCGCTGCCGCCGATTTGTGCCAGCTACCATTATCGCGCTTGACGACGGACAAGACGAACCACGCAATCATGCGAACGAAGTTCGATGCGATGTAGATCAGTTTGAGCAACCACCACGACGCCAATCCGAGGTTCTTGCGATGATAGATCATCGCGCTCTTCTGTAGCTGGACGAACATCTTTTTGCTGGCTTGCTTGGTGCTCTTGGCACCTCCGTCAAGATGAACAATGCGGGCGCTAGGCGTGAATACGCGCCGCCAGCCGGCCTGCGCAAACCGATAGCACCAGTCCGCTTCCTCCGAATAAACAAAGTAGGCCTCGTCCATCAGTCCGACCTGCGCGATCGCTTCGCGACGCACCAGCATGAACATGCCCGTGACGACATCGACGTCTCGCTCGCTCCGGCGGTCCCACCAGCTAAACTCTGGCCGGCCGAACAGACGCGAGCGCGGGAAAGCCCGCGACAACCCCGAGAGCGCAAGGAAAAGGTTGAAGGGACTTGGGAATGAAAAGCCCGTCGGCGTGATTCGATCTTCGGCCTCGAGCACCTGACATCCGACAACACCTACATCGAGATGGAGATCGGCGTAACGAACGCTGTGGGAGATGGCGTCGTCGAGTACGACCGTATCCGGATTTAGCAGGAGGGTATATCGTGCCGAAGCAAGCTGCATGCCCTGGTTGCAGGCTGCAGCAAAGCCACGATTTTCTGCGTTTGCGATCAAGGTCACGTCCGGAAATTCGGCGCGGACCATGTCGGCAGAGCCGTCTTGGCTGTTGTTGTCTATGACGAACACTCGAAAGGAAACACGCTGCGTCTGCTCAAAGACGGAGCGTAGGCAGCCTCTTAGGATGTCGCGAGTATTCCAGCTCACGATGACAACTGCGACGTCTGTCTCACTGACGCGAGGTGCCGAGACCGTCCGTAATTGACGCAAATCGCCGCAACTATCGCTGCGCAGCTGGCGGCTCGGCACAACCGATTGGGCTTGAGACTCCATATCATTCACCTGCGCTAAAGCGCATCCCCGTCGAGACGAACATGCCCCGTCTCGATGAATGTCCGGATTGCCCCGATCAGGTGCGACGACGCCTGTGGATCGAGCCGATCTTGGTCGCAAGAGACTTCCAGTTGATCCAGCTTGAGTGACAGCTCCTGTTCGTCGAACGCGACTTCGATTCGGCCTTGTTCGGAGAATCGCGTTGCGGTTGCGACCTGATGATCGTTCCGGTGCTCGCCCAGGCTTGCCCGTCGCGGCATGACCAGGATTCGCTTTCCCAGCTCGAGGGCGGTGATGATGGAGCCCATGCCGGCGTGCGCGATGACCAGGCTTGCCGACTCAACACGCCTCCGAAACTCGCCGGGATCGATGAAGCGTTCAGCGCTGATATTCTCGTAGCGATAATCTGACGGCCCGATTTGAGCGAATACGTCGGGCTTTCCGCGCATACCGGCCCATTCGTCGACGGTCCGTACCAGCCGGTCAAAATGTCCCTGCGTACCGACTGTCACAAAAATCATAGCACCGATCCCGCGTAGTGGGGGCCTTCGGGGCGTGCCAGATGCGGCCACTGCGTCAGCCAGAGGTCTGCTGAGTGACCGACCCATGCTCCGGACATTGAAAGCTGTTCGACATTGGCAATGCTGTCGAGCCAAACGGTGCGTGCGCCCAACAGCCGTCCGAGCCGAAGTGCCAGATATCCGGGAGCAGCGCCCGTAGAGACCACGATATCGGGGCGCTCCCTCCAAACGACTGAGCTGAGCCGTGCCGCTGTCTTCATCAGCGCAATCTTGCTCCAGCGGTTGGCATCGTTGACCACATAAAAATTGTGACCTGGCACTTGTGCGCGATACGAGTCGTGAACGGTGACGTAGCTGACCTCGCATCCCTCAAACGCGTGTCTGATGCGCATCAACTGAACCCAGTGGCCGCCGCCCGAAGCAACCGCCAGCACCTTCGGACGGGCGCTGTGCGTTGCAAGTGCGCGTATTTGATCGTTCTGTAGCCCGTTGCTTTGGAGCATTATTTCCCCTCGAACCCTAAAGCCGAAGTAGGTGCTGCCGCGCCAGATAATCCTTATAACGCATATTTAATATATTAAATACCGAAAAGGAAGCGATTTATTCGAAATTAATAACAGGGTTAAATGAGGCGATCGGGCGCCGGCGACCAGGACGGCCGCCGCCAGGGCGTGGGCGTCGGGTGGGGCCGCGCGTCCATTTCGCCTCGGCCAGCTATCGCGAGCGAGATTTCAGGGGGAGGGCGGTCGCCGCTCAAGCTTACGGTTGGCTGGCATGGAAAGAGGTGGGCGCTGGAGGCAACCCATTTGGCCGCTCGTCGTGGATGCGATTTGGACGGGGCGACCGCACTCCCTCCGTTCGATCGCGGACATGCCCGCCAGACTGCCGTTACGCTCGAACGACTTCCCAAGTCGACGCGATTGCGAGCGCAATTGACAGCGCGTCATTTTTTGGACGCATCTGCTGACAACGCAGCGCGAGAACTCTCATCGCGTTGCCAGACGGCGGTTCTCGCGCGGGAGCGCGCCTTTGCCCTGTAACGGGCGACAATGTTTACATAGCAGAAGACCGATAGCCCGGGCCAGAGAAGGGGGTTTGCGAACAATCCTAGCAGCGTTCGGCTGTTAGTCTCGCCCCTGTTGCCGGTAAGCTCCGGAAAGCGACGGATAACCTCGGCTGTGCCGGCGTGAGCGCGCGTCCTTACGGCGATCAGCTGGCCGATGGTGCGGGCCGGGAATACCTTGGATTTAATCGTCGTAAGCGTCTCACGCTCGTCCGGCCTAAACTGGAGGCGAACGAAGGTGTCGTCGGCAATAACATCCGGGAATTGAGAGAACCGTCTGCGCCCGGCTTCGGACAGCGCGTAGACGCCAGATCCGCCAAAGCCTTCGCGCGCCGAGGGCAGGCGGTCTCGAATGGAAAAATACAGACGGACCAGCCGGGAGCAGCCGGTCAGGTCGATATCGGGCGTCGGTGCTACGGCCAGCACGTCGCCCCGCCTGAGCCGGTCCGCCAGCGCCCGAACAGCATCGATAGTAATGACGATATCGGCGTCGACGTAAATCCGCGGGAAGATGTTGGAAATTTGGTCGCCAAGGTTCAGTGCGTGGATCTTGCTTGCAATCTCGGTTTCGACCACGCGAACGGTTGGACCGATACGGCGAGCGATGCTCGCCGTATCGTCTGTGCACCCGTTGCAGACAACAACTGCGCTGATGTCCTCAGAACCCGAGCCGGTGACCCACGGTTTCAAGGTTCGTGCAATCACCGTGCTTTCGTTATGCGCTGGGACGACTATCGAAATCATGACCGCTCGGCCAGAATGAATCGCCGTGCCTGAACTTGAATAAATGAGACCCGGGCCATTGCAAATCGCATACTTCACCGTGCCAGGGTTTCGGCCCAATAGGCCGCAGACGATGATCGAGCCGACACAATATAATTGATTAATTTGAAATTTAAATCAGATTCTGTTATCAAGTACTGAATATATTCAGCCATTCAGCTATTCCGCCATTCGGCGAGCGTTCGAAAGAAAGAGACAATGCTCCAATACGTATTGGCTGCGCAGGCACTGAAGGTATTCTCGCTCAATGGGGCGACTAAGCGCCTTTATCGCACCCTGGGGAATAACCTGGGTGGTCGCGCGCGTGAACGGGGCTTGCCGGCACACTACCTTTCCCGCGCGGACCAAAATCTCGCTCAGCTGGAGCGCTTTGGTGCGATCCGCGATGGCTTGCGTCTGATGGAAATTGGGACGGGCTGGGTCCATTGGGAAGCTCTCTTCCTGCGATGCTTCTATGACGTCGAGATCGTCTTGATGGATGTTTGGGACAATCGCCAATTAGGCGGGTTCAGGGCCTATGCTGCCGAGCTTGGCCGGCGGCTTAACGAGACTCAGCGCAGTGAGGACCAAAAGCGACGCGCCAGGGACGTGCTCGGGAGCGTCGCTGAGTGCAAATCGTTTGACGAAGTTTATGATCTGCTCGGCTTTCGCTACGTCATCGGCGTCGAGAATGCGTACGCCGCTATTGGCGATGGCGAGTTGGATGCGATTTTCAGCAGCGATGTCTTGGAGCACATTCCGGCACCCGCGATCCCGCAGATGTGTCGGGAGCATTTCAGGATGCTTAAGCCGGGCGGTGTCAGCGCGCATCAGGTCGTTCCGTCGGACCACCTGACCATCTATGACAAGCACGTAAACAGTAAGAATTATCTACGATACGATGATACCGTCTGGAGCCTGTTCTTCGCAAATGACGTGCAATATGTGAACCGAATCCAGATGAGCGAGTGGGCCCACCTGTTAGAGGAGGCCGGTTTCGAGGTCGAGTGTCAGCCAATCGCGCGCGTCGACGTTTCTTCCCTAAAGATAGCGAACCGTTTCAAACGGTTGCCGCCATCTGATCTTGGCGTAACTGTCTTTCACTTGATGGGTCGCAAGCCAACATAGATCGGTCTTGCCATCCAGCGAATTAAGAGCAAGCACGCCCCGTGACTAGATCCATGCCGTCGGCTCCGACGATAGACACGATTAGCTCGAAGCTCACCTTGCCGACTTCATCAGCGCCTGCACTTGCGCCCGGCGGCTGAAGAGCCTGAATGGCCTCACGCCTTACGAATACATCCGCAAAAATGCAGGACTCCCCAGCCACAACGATTCAAACTCAATCCGCTCCAGAAAATGCCGGGACTAAATACCTGGCGTATCGGAAGTGGTATTCGGGCCCCACTGTGCCGACGGCTTGTGGCCGGAGGCGGCGTTAGGCGGCGAGTTTTTCGGGCCGATTGCTCTCGTTGATGCCTGAGGTCGGCTAGGCTTGGAATGGACACGGTGCTTATCGTTATCAACATAGATCCGCGGAAAGCTGCTGGAGAGCTCATCTCCAATGTTCAAAGCATGAGTCTTACTCGCGAGTTCGGCCTCGATAGGCGAACTGTTGGGCCGATGCGGCGAGCGACAGTTGCAGTTCATTAGAACGCTCATTGCAAACAACGACCGTGCCCCGGCGCGGTCGAACGATGATTGCCGTATCATCGGTGCAGCCGTTGCATGCGACCACCACCTCCATCTCATCGGGGGCGCCGCTGCCGAGCCATGTATTCAACTTCCGCGCAATCACCCGCATTATGTGCTGGGATGATGATCAGAGTCATGATGTCGGCCCGGATATATGTTCTCTATCGCTTATAATAATCAAAACTTGATTCATAATATAATATGCGTCGGGCAAGAATAGATGGGCTTGGCCCTCTCTTGCGATGGCCCGAGTGTCGTTTGGTCGCGGGTCAAATAATAAGATGCGCAAGATCATATATTCGATGGTTAGATTGCGCCTTCCTGCCCCGAATCTTTGGGCTGCGGCATCTCTGGCAATAGGCCGCAAGTGTCGGGGCGACCCGTTTGTCCTGTGCACTTGCCGGACGGGCACCCGTCGCGCTGCGTAATTTCCGCAATCGGTCCTGTTTCAATCCATCTGTGGTTTGTCGCGCATATTAAATCGTGGATCCAAGTTACGCGCTGTTCACCAAGTCCATCTTGGTCCCGCCCAATCCGTCGATGAAATAAAATGATAAATATCCCGCAAGGCGATTATTAAAGCGCGTCTCTTATGGTGCGTCGCATCGGATCGGCGGATGTCGCACGCATCAAAGAAGTCAGCTTTACTCAGTCGCGAGAATCTTGATATTCTAATGTCGCAGCCAAGAGTCTTGTCTTTCGAATGTAGCGTCGCAGTCACGGTGGCTGTTCGTGCGTGACTGGCTCTCCACAATTCCCGTAGTTCACGCAAACCCAGGTATTTCTGGGGTTTAGCTGTGCGAGATAACGCGTTTTCGAGGCCGCGACGGCAGGCAAAGGGATCGAAGCGAACGGAAATGACCGCAGCTAGGCCCACGTCTGGTCCCAAAAAAGCCGTCCGCGTTCGACCATTACGTCGACGTCACGGTTGTCCAGAACCGGTCGGCATGAGTGCGGGGACAAGTTGCGCTCATGCCGAATAGACGCAAGCAGCTAAATTAAGGAGAGGCGCTTTGGCTTACACGTTCAACGGAGTTGTTTATCCCGACGCCACCACTACCGGTGTGCCGCCAGGGGTAACCCTCAATCCCTATAATGGGGACATTACCATCAACACACCGGGAACGGTCATCTCAGGCCTCAAGATCACCGGCACGGTTTATATCAACGCCGACAATGTCACGATCAAGGACTGCAGCATCACGTCCACCGGCTACAACGTGGTCAATATCAAGAGCGGAGTGTCGGGTGCGGTAGTTGAAAACTGCGAAATCAATGGCACCGGCAACGGACCGCAAGGCCAGACAGGCATTGGTGGCCAGGGAACGTTCGCCAATAACAACATCTACAACGTTGAAAATGGCATCAACGTTGAGGGCAGCAATGTCGTCATCAAGGGCAACTACATCCACGACCTGAATGCGTCTGGCGGAAGCGCGGGTCACTATGACGGCATCCAGGCCCAGGGCGGATTCAACAACGTTCTTATAAGCGGGAATACGGTGCTCGGACGTGATACGTCGTGCATCATCATTCAAAATGCCTTCGGGCCGATAGACAACATCAAGGTCGATGGCAACTTGCTTCTCGGGCAGAACAACGCGGCTGCCACCATCTACGTTGAAGAAAAAGCCGGCTTCTCCGGTCAAATTACCAACGCTCAAGTCACGAACAATGTACTTGGCAAAGGCTTTTGGTATTGGAGCAGCATCGTAGATACTAATCCGGTGTGGACGAACAACGTTGATTACGCCACCGGCAAGCTCGTAACGACGAACAACACACTCTCAGGGACGCCCACGACCCCGCCAACCCCGCCTGCGACTCCAGACGCGCCGGCGATCGCTTCGTTTTCGAACGACACGGGAAAAGTCGGCGACGGCATCACCAGCGACACAACGCTCCAGCTGAAGGGTACGGCTGCGGCAAACAGCGCGATCAAGATCTACGACGGCTCGACCCAGATCGGCACGGCGACTGCTAATGCGAGCGGGAGCTGGGAGTATATTACGGCGGTACTGACCAACGCCCAGCACGTGCTGAAAGCGACGGCCACCAGTGCCAGCGGTCAGACCAGCGCCGCATCCGCTGCGCTCACGGTAACGGTCGATAATGTTGCGCCGACTGCCCCGGTGCTGAAAAGCAACACGGTTGTCGAGACGAACAAGGTACAGTTGTCCGGCACCGCCGAGGCGGGCAGCGCCATCAACGTCTATGATGGGGCGAACCTGGTCGGTACGGCCACGACGGGAGCGAATGGTAGCTGGAGCATCACCACCAGTGCCCTGTCGACCGGATCTCACACCCTGACGGCGAAGGCCACGGACGCCGCCGGCAATGTCAGTGCTGCATCGCAGTCGGCAAATCCGGTGATCGGCGGGGCGACGACGCCACCGCCGGCTACGCCGACGATCGTCTCCTTCTCGAATGACAGCGGCAAGGCCGGGGACAACGTCACCAACGACAACACGCTGACACTGAAGGGCACAGGCGCGGCCAACGCCACCATCACGGTGTTCGACGGCAACACTCAGGTCGGGAGCGTCAAAGCCGACGCCAGTGGCAATTGGAGCCTGACCACCGCGGCGCTGAAGGACGGAGCCCACAGTTTCACGGCCACGGCTTCGACCAGCAGCACCGCTGCTGCTGCAGCAGCGGCAACCGCAAGTCCAACGTCTGCGGTGCTTGCCGTCACGATCGATACCACGGCGCCGACCGCGCCGGTGTTGAAGGCGAACTCCGTGGTCGATACCAACCACGTGCTGTTGTCCGGCACCGCCGAGGCGGGCAGCTCCATCACGGTGTATGATGGATCGACTCTGGTCGGGACAGGTACGGCGGGGACAAATGGAAGCTGGAGCATCACCACCAACAGCCTGTCGAACGGTACCCATACACTTACTGCAACAGCGACGGATGTTGCAGGCAATGCAAGTGCCGCCTCGCAATCAGTTAAGCCGGTGATCAGCACCCCGACACCGCCGTCTCCCACGGCGCCTAAGATTGCCTCCTTCTCGAACGACAGCGGGACGGTCGGCGACAACATCACCAACGACAACACGCTGACACTGAAAGGCACGGCTGTGGCCAATGCCACTGTCAAGGTGTTCGACGGCACGACCCAGGTCGGAAGCATCAAGGCTGACGGCAATGGCAACTGGAGCGTGACCACGGCGGCGCTAAACGATGGCGATCACCACTTCACCGCCACCGGCACCGACGCGTCGGGGAAAGCCAGCGCGGCGTCTGCTGCCCTCGACGTCAAGATCGACACCCATGCGCCGGTCGCGCCGAGCGTAGGGCTCTACACGCAGGGCGGTTCGGCCGTCAGCGGCACGACCGCGCTCGACGACCTGATCGTCAAGGGGACCGCGGAGGCAAACAGCAAGGTCGCCATTTTCGATGGCGCCAAGCAGATCGGAACGGCAACCGCCGGCAACAATGGCAGCTGGAGCTATGACACCGGCCACCTTGACGATGGCAGCCATAGCTTCACGGCCAAGGCTATTGACGTCGCCGGCAATACCAGCGGCTCTTCTACGGCTAAGGGCGTCACGGTGAGTGGGCACTCGTCGCCGATCGACATCACCGGATTCGGCTACTACAGCACGAATGCGTTCATCAAGGGTACGGCGGACGCTTACAGTCAGGTCAAGATT
This sequence comes from Bradyrhizobium sp. MOS001, assembly GCF_004634465.1. NCBI lineage: Bacteria > Pseudomonadati > Pseudomonadota > Alphaproteobacteria > Hyphomicrobiales > Nitrobacteraceae > Bradyrhizobium > Bradyrhizobium sp. MOS001. The sequence goes on along the minus strand of NZ_SPVJ01000011.1, from coordinate 149,727 downwards.
CTTGACGGCAACAAAATCATCGGTACCGTCAAGGCCGATGGTGACGGCGACTGGACTTACAAGGCGACCGGCCTGTCGGACCAGGTGCATACGTTCAAGGCTCAGGAGGTCAACAGCAGTGGTCAAGTGACCGGAACGAGCTCGGCGAGTGCAATCCTCGGCTCAAGCAAGGGCAACACGCTGACTGGTACAACCGGTGACGACATCTTCGTCGGCAACGGTCATCCGGATACCTTCGTATTCGATGCGAATTTCGGTAAGGATGTCATCAAGGACTTCAATTCTTACGGGCGTTCGCACGACACGGTCCAGTTCAGCAAGAGTGCGTTCAGCGACTTTGCGAGCGTTCTTAACCACGCCTCGCAGGTTGGGCAGGACGTTGTCATTGCGAATGGAGATGACTCGCTCACGCTGAAGAACGTCAAGCTCGGTTCACTGCAAAGCCACGACTTCCATTTCGCGTAAGCGAAGGGGCGCCATAAGGCGAAGTACATTCAATACCGCGGAGCCCTCGGCTCCGCGGTGCATGTCAGGGGACGTGTTCCATGAGCGATCTTGCACGGCGGGGGGATGCGCCCCCGCCGCTGAATATTGATGAGATACAGGTATCGAGATGGGCGATATTTATCGCCGCCCTCGGGCTTTTGGCAGAGCGGGCGCGATCATCGTCGCGCGCGTTGGGGCAGGGCTCGGTTGAGTTTGTACGAGCGCGGCTCTTTGCCCGCTCCCCCGGCTCTGCGGATCTCGACGATGAGCCGCAATCCGAGATTTCGGCATTCTTGACTTCGTGCCGTCGGATATTCTGGAGCCTTGCCGTCTTCAGCGGCCTGAGCAATCTCTTGATGCTCACCGGCTCGTTCTTCATGCTTCAGGTCTATGACCGGGTGCTGCCCGGTCGCAGCATTCCGACGCTCGTCGCGTTGTTGGTGCTGGCGATGATGCTTTATCTCTTCCAGAGCGGTCTCGATCTTGTCAGAAGCCGGATCAGTGTTCGGATCGGGCGTTACTTCGATGAGAGGCTCGGGCTTCGTGTGTTCGACGCAGTCGTGCGCCTGCCGCTCAAGACGCGCGGCGATGGTGACGGCCAGCAGCCATTGCGGGATCTTGACCAGGTTCGCAGCTTCTTGTCCGGGGGCGGGCCGACTGCGCTGTTCGATTTGCCCTGGATGCCGATCTATCTTGGTATTTGCTTCCTGTTCCATTTTTGGATCGGCGTGACTGCGCTAGTCGGCGCGCTGGTGCTGGTCGGTATGACAATCCTGACTGAAACGCGAACGCGCGGCCCGGCAAAGGCCGTCTCGCGTCTCGGCGTGACGCGTAGCGCACTCGCGGCGGAAGGGCGACGAAACGCCGAAGTGCTGCATGCGATGGGAATGAGGCGGCAGGCGGCGTTGCGTTGGCGGGATGTCAACGGAAAGTATCTCTCGGCGCATGAGCAGGCGAGCGATGTTGCAAGCGGGCTGGGTGGGCTTTCGAAGTTCTTTCGCTCGTTTCTGCAGTCACTTGTGCTTGCGGTCGGAGCGGTCCTCGTCATCAATCAGGAAGCGACCGCCGGCATCATCATTGCGGGCTCGATCCTGTCGGCAAGGGCGCTCGCCCCAGTGGAGGTGGCCATTGCGAACTGGAAGGGCTTCATTGGAGCCCGACAGTCGGCACATCGGCTCGATCGGTTGCTGAAGCTCCTGCCCGAAGAGGTTGAGCACCTCGGACTCCCCGCGCCCAAAGAGGCGCTCGTGGTGGAGCAGCTCTATGTCGCGGCCCCCGACTCGGAGAAGGTGATCCTCTCGGACATCTCGTTTCAATTGAAGGGCGGCGAGGCCGTCGGGATTATCGGACCCAGCGGATCAGGCAAGTCGACGCTGGTTCGTGCGTTGGTCGGCGTCTGGCCGCGGCTGCGTGGCAAGGTCAAGCTCGACAACGCGACGCTGGAACAATGGTCGAGCGATGCGCTGGGCAAGCACATCGGCTATTTGCCGCAGGACGTCGAACTGTTCGACGGCAGCATTGCCGTCAATATCGCGCGCTTCGATGTCCACGCAACATCCCAGGCGGTGCTGGAAGCTGCATTTGCGGCCGGCGCGCATGATCTCATACTCGCGCTCCCGGACGGCTATGCCACCAGGATCGGCGAGGGCGGAATGGCCCTGTCAGCCGGCCAGCGGCAACGCATCGGGCTCGCCCGGGCGCTCTATGGCAATCCTTTCCTGGTCGTGCTCGATGAGCCAACATCGAACGTCGACTCCGAAGGTGAAGAGGCGCTCACGGCAGCGATCACGAGCGTTCGCAGTCGTGGCGGCATCGTTGCCGTAATTGCGCACCGGCCAAAGGCCCTCGAAGGGGTGGACCATGTCCTGGTGATCGGAGAGGGAAGAGTTCAGTCCTTTGGGCCGAAAGAGGAGGTCCTCAAAAAGGTGCTGCGACCGGCAGCTCCGCTCAGGGTGGTGGCAGACGGACAGGGAGGCGGACGATGGATCGCGAAGTAGCAACGCCGGCGCTGCGGTCTATCCAGCGCTACATCATCGTCGGCATGGTCATGGTCGGCTTCGTTACTTTTGGTATCGGCGGCTGGGCCGCGACGTCCCAATTGTCGGGCGCCGTGATCGGACAAGGCGTCGTCGTGGTGGACTCGAGCGTGAAGAAGGTTCAGCACGCCACCGGCGGCATTGTCGGCGAACTGCGTGTCCGCGACGGTGACCGGGTGAAGGCAGGCGACATCTTGATCCGGTTGGACGAGACGCAAACGCTTGCGAACGCAACGATCGTCACCAAGAGTTTCGACGAATTGCTCGCGCGTCAGGCGCGCCTCGAAACCGAGCGCGACGGCGCCGAACAGATTCTGTTTCCAGCGACCCTGCTCGAACGAGCGAGAGACACCAATCTGGAGGCGGGGCGTGCGATCGCGGCGGAGCGCACATTGTTCGATCTGCGCCGGCAATCCCGGAACGGCCAGAAGTCGCAGCTCAAGGAGCGTAAGGCCCAGCTTCAGGATGAAATCAAGGGTTATGTCGGGCAAGCGGAGGCCAAGCAGAAAGAGGTCGAGTTCATCCGCCAGGAGCTCGAGGGCGTCCGGACGCTCTTCCAAAAGAACCTCGTGCCGATTACACGCTTGACCGCGCTCGAGCGCGACACCGCTCGGCTGGAAGGTGAGCGGAGCCAGTTGAGCGGCATGATGGCCCAGTCAAAGGGAAAGATAGCTGAGATCGAGCTTCAGATCATCCAGATCGATCAGGACCTGCGCACCGAGGTCGGCAAGGATCTCATCGAAACGCGCTCCAAGCTTTCCGAGCTCACCGAGCGCAAGACCGCGGCGGTGGATCAGCTCAATCGAATCGATATCCGCGCGCCGCAGTCCGGCCGCGTTCATCAGCTTTCCGTCCACACCGTGGGAGGAGTGATTGCTCCTGGCGAGCAGATCATGCTCATCGTGCCGGATTCGGATGCCCTCGCGGTTGAAGTCAAGATCGCGCCCCGAGACATCGATCATGTCTATGTCGGCCAAAGCGCGTCGATGCAATTCGCGGCGTTCAACCAGAAGACGACGCCTGGGGTCGACGGAGAGGTGAGCATGGTGTCGGCGGACCTGACGCAGGAACAGCGCACCGGAGCGAGCTATTACACGGCGCGGATTCTGCTCAAGGCGGAGGAGCTGGCGAGGCTCGGATCTGCCAAGCTGGTGCCGGGCATGCCGGTCGATGTCTTCATCAAGACGCCCTCGCGAACTGCGTTGTCCTACCTGATCAAGCCATTACGTGATCAGGCCGGGCGCGCGTTCAAGGAGCAGTGAGATTGACGAACGTGAGTGTCTTGACCGCCCTCCAAACCGACGCAGGTGAGCTGCGCCTGTTGCAATATACCCGATGACGGGCCAAGCGAGTGCCGAGATCCCCGTCCAGAACCGGCGCTCGGGACCCCTATTCGCAACAGCGGCGGCGCTTGGTCTATGCCATGCGCGTCGTGGCGGGGCGGCGTGCGTAACCGCCCGCTTCAGTTGATGAATCGAACAGCGAGCATCAACCTATCGCCTTGGGTGGGCGGTGATGCGCGGTGATAGCATGAGGTATCCTGAACGAAGCCGAGGCCTGCTTGGCCTTCAATGACAACTTCGTTCTCAATTCCATACTGCCGCCTTACGTCTGCCTCGCTCGCTTTGACCGAGCCGAGCAGCATGCGAAGCGGCTTGTGCTTGTGCGACCGCTTCATCATGACATGCGCGCCGGAATTGCGGTCGGTGTCAGTGATGTAGAAGCTGGCGTACACGAAATTGAATCCCATGACGTCATAATGATAGTCGATGACGCCGTGTTTCATCCGTCGGCGCGCCTCGTCGGTAAAGTCCGACGCGAAGCTCCAATCGAGGATGGTCATCACTCGACGTGGCTCGTGCCCCAGATAGCCACGCACAACAGCGCGTAGCACCGGATCATTGATGACAGCCTGCACGGCAGGACATCGCGAGGGCTCGCGGATGCCTCCGACCGGGATGTCCCTTCCGTCGATACATTTGCCTCGAACCACGTCGGCGTATTTGAATTCAGGTCCTGTCGGATCGAAGATGGCGTGAAGCGGTTCAGATCGGGCAAACGCCTCGATCTCGGCGACGGTGTCTGCCGGGAGTTGCAAGCCGATAAAGACGGCTTCCTCACGAATGGTTTGCACGACGCGAGGGATGTCGGTGCCAGGGAAGAGCGTCGCATGTTTCTCGGCATCAGGGACAGTCGGGCTTCCAAGACTCGCAGCCAGATGGCGCACGGAGCTGTAGGCGGATCGGACTGTCCTAAACCTTCCAAGCGCGTATGCGACGTCTCCTCGGGCAATCTTGGTTGCAATGGACTGGATGTTCATTTCGAGCTCCACGAAACACTGTGTTATTTAGATTGGATGTCCTTTTGGGATCTCTTTGTTGGATCTCTTTCTTCTCGCTTCACTTCGACCGGCGCGAATAAATCAACACGATAGGTGCCGCGCCGCGTAGCATTCCACGGTCTGATTTCTCGAGATTCAGCTTCCGATCATTCAGAGGAGCAGTCCCAGACGCGGTTTATGCAATCAATTTTCACGACCTCGCAATTATTGATCGAAACAACTGGGCCGCGCATCGCTACGAAGTCAAACACTATTTCGTGATTTAAATTTTGTAAATCCATTTAATATTTAGTCCTATAGAATATTATTAATTGACCGCGGGCTGCTCCATTGCCTTCTGTGTCGGGCGCGACACCTCCGGCAATTCCAGCGTGGCCTCCCCTGAGAGGAATTCTGGTGCATGTCGGGGAGGTTGCGCGAGCTTGGTCTTGGCCGCGCTCTTCAGGCAAGCCTTGGGGGCGGCGCGGTATCGAGTAAAATGTTTGATTTAATTCGTGACGACCGTAAAATCTTATTGAGCTACACCGTGAGCTGACAGCCCGCGGATGGTTCGGCGCGGCCAGAAAAAGACGTTTTAATGCGTCGCTTCGTGAGATGCGCGTGAGAATGGCCCAAGAGAGTACCTTTGGATGACGCAAAAGTCGCAGTCGGGAATGCCCGATGAGATGGTTGACAAGTGGCTGGGGCTCATAAGGCCATTTATGCAGGCTCTCGCGATCCGTAAAAAGGCGCAGTTTGGCCGGAGGGTCTCGATCGGAGACCTCCTGACCGAGCGCGGCGACAATGCGGCTGCCTACGGCTTCGGCGAGGGCACCACCATGTATGATGGCGTGCTGGTGCTGGGAGATGTCCGGGTCGGCCGCAACACGTGGATAGGACCAGGCTGTATTCTGGATGGCTCCGGCGGCCTCGACATCGGCGACTGGTGCTCACTATCCGCCGGCGCCCAGATCTACTCGCACCACACGGTCGGCCGCTCCACCTCGCTTGGCGAAAAGCCCATTGACTACGCTCCGACCAGGATCGGAAATGGCGTCTACATCGGACCCAATGCGGTCCTTCAGATGGGCATCACGATTGGCGACAAAGCCGTGATAGGCGCTAATTCATTCGTCAACCGCGACGTTCCGGCTGGTGCGAAAGTATTCGGATGTCCGGCGCGTATTCGAGCGGATTTCAGGTGAGGAACTCTGGGGCAGCGTTTCGCAACGGTTTTTCGCCGAGTATTGCTGCTGGCTGCGAAGCGTTTTCCCCAAACTGAGTATCGCGTGGCCCGCTCCCAGACCTAGACAGCCGCCCGCCATCTTCTCCACCGCGTCGGCCAGTCGCGCATGGCGATCGGGCGTGGCAAGCTGCATGAGCTCGAGTAGTGCAGCGCTTCCGATCACGAGACAAAGCACGAGCGTGGTATGGCGCGGATAGGCGAAGCAGAACAAGAGCCCAATCGGAATAAACGCGGCGACATGCTCGAGGCTGGTTGGATAGCGAAGAGTTGGACGTGCGCCGAGCGGCGAAATGGTGGCATAGACGAGGAAGCACAAGAATGTCCAAGCGGCCACAGCGGCAATTCTCTGAGCCATAGCGGCTGGTCCTGACATATGCGGGAGCTCGGCGATTGCGTTCGGTGAAAGGCGGGCGATCCAGTGCTTCGCGCCTTTGCTTTATTGAACGGGGCTTGGCCGGGTAAGCCCGCTGCTCAGCCCAACCCTTCTGGCCTCATAGCCCTTTTCTAGTATCGCTCGCCACCATCGTTTTTCGTCCACATACCATCGTACGGTCTTTTCGATCCCGCTTTCAAAGGTCTCTTGCGGGCGCCAACCGAGCTCGAGTTCAAGCTTCGAAGCATCAATTGCGTAGCGATGGTCGTGGCCGGGGCGGTCTTCCACGAAGGAGATCAAGCGCCGGTACGGATGTTCTTTGGGGACCAGCTGGTCTAACAGGTCGCAGATGGACTCGACGACACGAAGGTTGGTTCGCTCATTCCGGCCACCTATATTGTAGGTGCCGCCGACCTTGCCGCGTTCCAGCACCAGCGAGAGAGCCCTTGCGTGGTCTTCCACGTAGAGCCAATCTCGAATGTTGCTGCCGTCGCCATAGATCGGCAAAGGCTCTCCCGCGAGACCTTTGATAATGATGTGGGGGATCAGCTTTTCCGGGAAATGATAAGGGCCGTAATTGTTCGAACAGTTCGTTACGACCGTAGGCAGATCGTACGTTTCGTGCCATGCCCGGACGAGATGGTCGGATGAAGCCTTGGTCGCCGAATAGGGTGAACTCGGTGCATAGGCGGTGGTCTCGGTGAAAAGGCCCTCGTCACCCAGCGAGCCAAATACTTCATCGGTGGAGATGTGTAGGAAGCGAAAATTTTCGCGCTTCCGGGGCGCGATCGCTCGCCAGTAACGCAGCGTCTCCTGCAGCAGCGTGAAGGTACCGACGACGTTGGTCTGGACAAATTCGTTGGGGCCGTCGATCGAGCGGTCGACATGGCTTTCGGCGGCCAGGTTCATCACCGCGTCGGGCTGATACTTGTCGAACAACGTCCGCAAGCCAGCGCCATCGCAGATACATTGCTGTACGAAGGCGTAGCGAGGGTGGCCGCAAGCCGGGGTCAGCGAGTCGAGATTGGCGGCGTAAGTAAGCTTGTCGATATTGACGACGCGAGCCTGCGTATCGCGCAGGAGATGTCGTATGACAGCGGACCCGATGAAGCCAGCTCCGCCAGTGACAAAAATCGTGGGATTATTCAGCCGCATGCATCGTCTCGACAATGGAGCTGCGTGCGTAGTCCCTCGCGACCGATTTCAGATATTCTCCGTAGCTGCTCTTGTTGCTCTTCTCGGCGGCCCTTTCGAATTGCTGCAACGAAATGTAACCTTGGCGAAGCGCGATCTCTTCGGGGCAGGCGATGTGAAGGCCTTGGCGCTGCTCCAGGATCTGAACGAAATGGCTGGCCTCGACCAGCGAAGCGTGAGTGCCGGTATCGAGCCATGCGAAGCCACGGCCGAGGACCTCGACGAAAAGGTCGCCCCGCTCGAGGTAGGCTCTGTTGACATCGGTAATCTCGATCTCGCCGCGCGCCGAAGGTTTAACATTCGCAGCGATATCAAGCACATCGTTGTCGTAGAAATAAAGACCGGTTACCGCAACGTTGGACTTCGGATGTTTCGGCTTCTCTTCGATCGACAAGGCATGGCCCGACCGGTCGAGCTCCACCACGCCATAAGCCTGCGGCTCATTGACTACATAGCCGAATATCGTCGCGCCCTTCGCACGAACGGAAGCAGTGGAAAGTGCGTTAGGGAGGCCGTGTCCGTAGAAGATGTTGTCACCCAAGATCAAGGCAACCGAATCCGAGCCTACGAAGTCGCGTCCGACGATGAAAGCATCTGCGAGCCCGCGCGGTGTCTCTTGTGTGGCGTATTCGAAGCGGAGGCCGATCTCCGAGCCGGTGCCTAGCAAGCGCTGAAACAGGGGACTGTCTTGCGGTGTCGAGATGATGAGGATGTCTCTAATGCCCGCTAGCATCAGGGTTGACAGCGGATAGTAGATCATTGGCTTGTCGAAAACGGGCAGGAGCTGTTTCGATACGACCGTGGTAACTGGATAAAGGCGTGAACCGGTACCGCCAGCGAGAATAATGCCTTTCATCGCCCCTCGCAAAATACTTGGTTTTGTGGAAATATAAGTTTGATCCTCAATAGTTTTCCGATTATCTATTTAATATGGCTGTATGTCCATAGTTAATTTAATATAATAAATTCAATCGCCTAGTCGGCGCGGGTATAAAGATGAAAATTATCGCCTCGGACATTCCGGACGTATTAATTTTTGAGCCGGATGTGTATGGGGACGCGCGTGGATTTTTTTTAGAGACTTATCAGTTTCAACGCTATGCGGCAGCCGGCCTGAATCGCCCCTTCGTGCAGGACAATTTGTCTCGGTCAACCCGTGGCGTGCTGCGCGGGTTGCACCTGCAATATCCCAATTCGCAAGGCAAGTTGGTTACTGCATTGCGGGGAAGGGTGCTCGACGTGGCTGTGGACGTGCGGGTCGGCAGCCCTCATTTCGGGCGACATGTCGCCGTTGAACTGACCGAGGAAAACCGTCGCCAGCTTTGGATTCCCCGCGGCTTCGCTCATGGTTTCATCGTTCTCTCTGAGGTGGCGGAGTTCTTCTACAAATGCGATGAGTATTACAGCCCGAGAGACGAGCGCTCTATTCGGTGGGACGATCGTGCGATCGCGATTCGATGGGGCCTGGAGAATCCGAGGCTCTCGGCCAAGGATGCGGAGGCGCCAATGCTGTCGGAGATCGTGGATCTGCCGATCTTTGGCGAGGTATGATGCGGATCTTGCTGACAGGCAGTACAGGGCAGGTCGGGGGCGCGCTTCTGCCGCTGCTCGGAGAGCTCGGAACCGTCGTTGCGCCACCACGCGCCCTATTTGATCTTGCCAGGCCGACCACGCTTGAGCGTGGGCTTGATGAGATTTCGCCCGATCTGATCGTCAATCCCGCTGCATATACCGCGGTCGACCGTGCGGAAGATGAGCGCGAGCTTGCCGGTCTCGTCAACGCCAGAAGCCCCGAGGCGATCGCAAACTGGGCATTAGCGCACGGCGTTCCGATCGTACATTTCTCGACCGATTATGTGTTCAACGGTAGCGGCAGCCACGCGCGCGCCGAGCAGGATCCGACCGGTCCCCTTTCAGTCTATGGTGAGAGCAAGCTCGCTGGCGACGTCGCGGTCCAGGCATCCGGCGCGCGTCATCTGATCTTCCGCACCTCCTGGGTCTATGCGGCACATGGCACCAATTTCCTGAGAACGATTTCAAGGCTTGCGAGTGAGCGCAAGGAGCTGAGGATCGTCGCAGATCAGGTGGGCGCGCCGACCAGCGCGAGATCCATCGCTGCTGCCGTGATGACGATCTTACGAGAGCACCCCGGCAATCTCGAGCGGCTGTTTGCCGAAAAGCGGGGCGTCGTGAACGTGGCTTGCAGCGGTCAGGCAAGCTGGCATGAATTCGCCGTTGCGATCGTCGAAGGGTTGAGAGCGCGCGGGGTGGTGCTCCCAGTCGAAGCGATCATTCCGATCGCAACCTCGGACTTTCGGACGCGTGCAGTTCGCCCCGCCAACTCGCGTCTCGATCTCAGCCGCTTGCGTCACGACTTCCGGATCGCAATGCCCCGCTGGGAGGACGCCTTGGCCGTTGAGCTCGACGAATTCGCGGGCTTTGAGGCAGCTATCGCCACCTCGGCGGAGATTCCTGCAGCGATCAGGTGGCGCTCCCGCGGATTTACCGCCACGACGTTGCCGCTTAACGGGGCCCGATGCACGCGGGAATAAGTGCGCCCCCTCCCGCCCCAGCCAGATGCTCCGCTTCCCCTGAAATTCCTCACCAAACCGGCCTGGCTGGGGAGCTGCTGCACAGCTCTGCGACACATCACTGCTGCACAGGTGTCGTGATCCCATGGCTGCGCATATTTTCCGGAGGAATGCTGTGTATTACTGGCGCCGCCGTCCACGGCGGCCGCTTGCCAGTTTCTTTTCTTGTCCGCATCTTTTTCTGAGCTTGAAGACGACCAGCCGCGCGACGGCGCGGCGCCTGGCCGTTCAACTCGACCTGATCCTGGAAGATGCAGCGATGCTCGCTGAACGCGACACTCTCGATCTGTCTTCGTCTCAAATTGAGACAATGCTGCGTGCCGTGGTGACCAACCATTTGGGCAAGCTGGAGCGCGTTGCCACTGCGGCCAAATGCGCCCCCGATTTCGACATCCGACAGGTGCGCCTGGATGACAAGAAGGCCTTCTGGACCTACGCCCTCCTGGATGCGCAAGGCCCGGGTGCCTGCCTACGGCGTGAGGATTACGATCAGATGGTCGCAGACGGGTTCAGCGCCTCTGATATCAACGATGTATGGCAGCACCTCTGTTTGCTGCGGAATAACAAGCTGGTCCCGACTAAGCCGCATGTGCTGCGTCGACTAGTCGAAGACGTTGAGGCGGTACCGACGGCCATGAACCTCGGCATTGCCCAGGGCATCTACTACCGCGGTTTGAAGCTCGCTCTCGCCAGCATCGACCGCCGCTATGGCGGCAATCGGGTCGAGGATGCCTGCCTCGACCGGATGATCCTTGCGCAAAACGATCCACCGTCGCCGCGCCCGGCTATGGGAGTGATGCACGACAACGGTCCGCCCCGCGATCCACCGAAAAAGGAGACCTTGCTAGCGAGCGCATCGGCCGCACGCCAGAGCGTCAGCACGTCCGCCCGCCAATCGTTGGGGTTAGCGTACTGCAAGCCGGCGAAGATCGGCGCCAACGCTAACCGCAACGGGGCATATCTCACATCCAAGTAGGGCAGTCGGATTTCATATACGCTTCCATCGCAGGCGCGCGCTCTGGCTCTCGAATTGCCATCAAACGCTCGGGGAATCGGCGCCGATAAGTCATTCCGACGCACGCGATCCTCCTTTGCGCTCATCATCAGCGGGGGTTCCGCCGCTCGATCTTGACCGGCCTGAGATCATCCATGGTTTCGTCGTTACAGACTTGTTGCCATAGTTGGACTCACCGCGATCAAAGCAGCAAGCACTTCCAAGGATAGTTGAATGCTTGGTCGAGCGATTGAGCTGCCTAAATCCGGTTTCGCGTTGGAGATCGGCAACCTGATAAGACCGAACTCTGCACGAAGGAAAGTGCTGAGCCGGGGCATTAGAGCTGAAACGCCGCTTAGGCTCTACGAGTTCGAATCTACGACGCTGTTGCGTAGTCCAACTTGGAGTAGCCGACCAAAGGTCGGGACCGACCAGCGAGACCGTCGCATCGTCGTCCAGGGTCTCTTCTGCTGGACATCGCTGGTTCAATACTTCCCATTGCGTCCGTGGTGTCCTGGCCGTCACAGTTTGCAGGCGCACACGGTTGGGCGTGCGATTAAGTCAAATGCTACCTCAATTGGCGACTTCTGCTTCTTGAGTGTCTTGCAGGCTGCCACTATTAGCGCGTCGTGTTGCCCGGTATCGGCCGCGTGATAAGTCGTGCTGTCGATAGAATAGCTTCGAGAAGGCCGCAGACGTCTCGTAACCGACCCGGCTTGCAATCCGCGCGATGGGCTCGTCATTCGTCTCCAGCAGAAATGCGGCTTCCGCCATCCGGCGTTCGATGACGTACTGGTGCACGGATTGGCCGACGAGCCTAGTAAAGCGTTCCGAAAATGCCGAGCGGCCAAGCCCCGCGCGGCGGCCGAGGTCGTTCAAGGTCCAAGGCCCCTCCGGGCTCTCATGGGTGAGTTTGAGTACCGGCCCGATGTGCGGGTCGGATATGGCCCCGATCCAGCCGCCTTGCCCGGGACTGCGATCCAGTGTCGGAGTACTTCGACAAAGAGCACTTCCGTTAGTCGCGAAAGCGCAACGCGTTGGCCAGGCCGCTCAAGCGCGGACTCGCTGACCATGCGGCGCAGGATTGCTTCGAGCCAGCCACTGTCCGCCCTCGGCTTCAGCAAGAGCACGCGCGGAAGCAGCTCCAGCACACTCCCGATATTGGCCGCGACACGGTGAAACTGCCGCAGATCATGGTCGAGGACGGCTTCGCACGACTGCCGTGACGAATGACACCGAATCGCGATGAAGCTCGATCAATATCAATAATCCGCAAAGGCTTGGCCCGGCGATCTGAATAGAACACATGGGGCTCTTCACGTGTGATGACGACAAAATCGCCCTCGGTCATCTTGATCTCTCGGCCTTTGCCGAGCGCTAGGGTTGCTGAGCCCCGACTGAGATAGTGAAATAGGGCATAGGGGCCCGCAGGCAACTCAAGATGCCAGGGATGGCCAAGCTCGAAATGAAATAGCAGTGTCCCGCCGAGGCGAACGCGATCAAGTACTTGGGCGAGGATGTCCATGCGCGGAGGTACACACGCGGATGATCGCATACAATGCTTGGGAGGCATCGCGGGGCATCGGACTGGCCACGACCGGGATTTTGATCCGACATCAAGAAGAGTGCCTGCAGGAGAGAGCGCAACGGTGGGCTTCACCGCTTTGTTGCAGACCACGATGAATTGGGGACAGATTGTCAACGTTCATTCCCGTTGTCTCGGGGGCGACCGTCTTTTCTTGTCATGCCTCGATCTCGACAACCAAGGTGCAATCGAAAGCCGGGTTCTCTTTGCCGTAGCCATGCGGATTGGCGATGATGCGTGTCTGTCCGACTCGATAATCGAACGAGTTGTGGACATGGCCGTGAACCCAGAGGGCCGGCTGATAGGCTTCGATCAGCTCCGACAAATCGGAGACAAAGGCGGCCGTCACCCAGTCATCGCGATAAATCGGAACCACTGAATTTCGATGCACCGCGTGGTGCGTTACTACGATAGTCGGCCCAGTGAACGGCACGGCCAGGGCCTCTTCAATAAACGAACGCGAGCGTTGATGCAGCAGCTCCGCCTCCTGCGGCCGGAAACGGAGCCACGGCTTCTTCAGCCAACCGATGAAGCGGTGATCGTTCATGGCGGCCGCGCAAGTCTGCATGACCGGGACCTGTGTCGCCAAAAAGGCGATAGTCCGTCCACAAGGTTGCGCCCACGAAGCGGGTGCCCCCAAGTGTGACCTCGGCATCTTCAAGGAGATGAACGTTAAACGAAGGCGCCAGCGCACGCGCTTCCTCCAGCTCGGGCGGAAGAAAGCGGCGATAATATTCGTGATTTCCCATGACCATAACAATCGGGATGGCCAATGGCACGATCTGGCGCAGCCGTTCGAAGGCGCGTCGTGCGCCTTCGCAGGTGTCGCCGGCAACCACGACGACATCGATGCCCTCCGCAAGAACGATATGCTTGATAGGGAGGACATCAGCATGCAGATCGGAGAAAATCTGGATCCGCATGATTACTCCTCGCCTTCGCAGAATGCAGCGGCAAGAGCCGCTTCGCTTGCGGCAAACTGTTCGCTGCTCATCGGGCAAGCTTTGTGCCGGTCGAGCCAGGCAAGGCCCAGTTCCTCGGCGGAAGGATCACCCCACTGGCAGCGGCCAAGAACGTGCGACAGAACCAGTACCGAGGCGGGATCGCCCGCAAGCGCGCAAGACAGAAGAGCCGACATGACGATGTCGATCTGCAGCGTCACGACGCGCAGCGGTATCAGCGAAAGCGCCATTCCGACGGCAGCGGTGGCATCGCCCGCCAACGCAGCAGCGGCTTCCGTGCCGCCTCCCATGACGGCAAGCCCGTCGAGCGCGGCGGAAACTTGGAGATGCTCCGCGCCGTCCAGCTGATGCGGGGGCAATAGCCGCCACCACACCAGCGGGTGCGCATCTTCAGGGCTGTAGGTCTCAGGCGCTTCAGGGGCTCGGCCGGCCTCACCGCTTTGTGCACTGAGCAGCTGTTCGAATTCCTGCGAGTACTTAGAGGACATATGCCTTACCCTCCTAAGCGTCGATCAGGATGGTGTGGGGGTGGCGTACCGGCTGCCACACGCGGACGCCGATGTGCGCGCCGGTCACCACCTTGGCGGCAATGGCTGCCGACGGGAACCAGACGTTTGCGATCAGGCGAGATCGATCGCCAACACCATCGATATCGACCAGCACCTTCTTGTTTCGCAATTCCTTACGACGATCGGTAATGATCTTGTGCGCGCTCGGATTGACGACGTTGCGAACTTCGGACCCTGCGGTCACGATGAAACCGCGCTCAGAATGCGGATAACCGCGGGCATAGATCCCTGTATAGAGCAGTTCGCGCTCGCTACTGTTTGCGGGATCGACGCGGACATCGATCTGCATGGGGTCGCCATCCTCGGGGCCGATCGGATCAACCTCGACCTCGGGAGCAAGCATCGCCGAGTGCTGGTTGTCGAAGTTCGAATCGAGCGCACGGCAGCCGGCGTCGAACAGGAAGACGCGGGCGTCCATGACAATGCGCTCCAACTCGGCGCGCTTTTCCTCCGGCACCGCCGGGATCTGCGGGTCGCGCAAATTGGTGACGACCACATAGTTCATCGACTGCGCGATTTCCCAGAGGCGATACTGAAGGTAAAGGACCGGCAGCTTGTCCAGCCACGGATCGGGGTAGCCGACGATCACGTAGACCTCGCGAGCAAAGTTCTTGGTCGGATCGTCGAGGTGGTCGATAACTCGCGAGAACCCGTTCTTGGTCTCACCCACGTAAACCGTGTTGTGGTTGGCCAGAAGATATCCGGCGGCGCCAACGGCACGGTCGAGCGCGATGCGGGACACCTGCGGCATCGGGCAAGCCCACACCGCGACGCGGCTGGCATCATTGTAAATGCGGCGCAAGCCGGTGGTATCGCCCTCGGGGCGATAGATCTTGGATGTGCAAGCCGCAAGCGCCGGCAATTGGAAAATGGACGACATATTGGATCCCTCTAAGTATTTGAGAGATCGCGAGGCCAATGATCGCGTCGGTTCGCCGAGCTGCCGGTTCCGGAAAATCCAAACGCGGCAGTCAGGACCGGTCTCATCCGTCGCGAAGGCGGATCAGATCGGAGGGCAAAGCGTCGTCGCGATCGTGTACTGCGCCGCAACAACGACGCAATGCATCGAACCTCGCGATCGAAGCCTAGGCGTTGTGCGGGCCGCTGGACACAGCCACTGCGACGGCGGCGAAGCAAAGCTCCACCGCAAGCGAGTGCAGCGCCTCGGCGACGGGCGCGCTGGCCTTGAGCAACAGGAGGGGCGGGGGCAGCGAATCGGAGATATAAGCAGACTTAGCCATTATCGACTCCCTATTAGTCGGTGGTGGTCAGGCCGTCGCTTCGTATTTGCACTACTTGGCGGCGGCCGCTTTGTCTCGCAGCTTTGCGAGGCAACCGAGGTATGGTCCGATCCGCGTCGTGTCTACGGTTGGCCGAAAATTTCTCCAGTCAGGATGGTTAACGAGCTATTGTACGGACATCTCGATTGAGCCGGCTGGCGATTTCGACCTGATCTGCGGAAGGAGTTCAGCGCGAAGCGGTAGCCCGCGGGGTGTATCGGCTGCGGACAACATCTTCGATCCGCCGGGCCCACGGTACCCCGCCAGCGTCTGCGGCCGGCGGGATACTTAGGTTTGCCCGAGCCTTTCCCGTTTCGCGAATGTTGCGTGGAATTGGCTGACTGGGCTCACTGCCAGATCGATAGACATCTTGAACCGCTGGCGAGAGATCTGGCCCGTTGCAATCTCTTAACCCTGCATGAGGGCTAAGCTTTCGGGAGTCATTCGTCGTGCAACGAGTTTTTGACGTTTTGCAACGTGTCCTTGGGGAAATCCGGTGGCCGGCCCATCGCATGACGCGTCCCAAGAACACGTTGCAAAACGTCTAAGACACGTTTTTTAACGTGCCATGTAATGGGGGGCCGAGTTCAAAAGTGCGCCGCCTCACCTCCCGCCGACGTCCACCAAAAGGGATGTGCCGAAGGGGGAAATTTCAAGCACGAGAAGCGGGCCTCTGCGCTCCACTTGTAACTGGATCTCGGGTGCTGGGGCGCCCTCACTTTGCTTTACTAAATTATCGGGGCGCCCGTCGAATTGCTTTCAGCAATTCGCCCGTCCGGCGCACCGCGCTGCCTGTCGCCATTCGCACTGGAACAGCCTTTTTAGGGAGACGGGCCCGGCTGGGAGGCGCTTTGATGTACTGCCGGGGCCGCTCCGCCAGCCGAGAGACAAGCTCAGCATCATTTAAGTGACGCTTGGCGTCCCAAGTTCCTGCCAGTCAGTCTGCGGAGTTCAGGGTGGTAAATGACGACGGCGGTAAGTCCGCAATAAGAGAGGGCCGCCTTGCGGGGCCAGTCTAATGTCATCAACGCCGATCAGCGGTCCGTACAAATACCGATAGACAGCGACGCCCCACTCTCATTAAGAGTTTGGCGGGGCCTTTGGTTGACTTGGCAGGGCTAGGTTAGGCTGCGATTGCGGCGAGCCCATCGATGCCTGCCTGTACATCGATACTATTTACGTGATGATCGCGTCGCGTTGATCGCGTTCAGATTGTTCAACACCGCCTTGCGGTGTTTCGGACTGCGTCGGCTTACCGCGACGGCAACACCCCCTTGGTGGGGACCATAGTCAGTGGACTATGGTGAAGGCATCGCTCGTTCATTCTGAACTGACGCCCGGAACATTTGGCCCGCCAGCTCACGCTGGCGGCCGAGGCAAAAATATCAAAATGGCCTGGGCGAGTGTAACTCCGATGATGCTACCCACCACCTTCTGAGAGAGGTCGAAAAACGCTGGCTCGTGGTTAGGTGTCAACGCTTGCAGGAGCTCAAGCAAGACAGACACGCTTGTTGCCAGAGCGCAAGAGAGCGTGAACCGACCGGGTAGCAGAAAGGAAAGCAGAAATCCTAGCAGGCCATATGCGCTGAACCGCTCGACGACGACGACCCAATACGTTTCGGCGTGGCCCAGCAATGCTGGTCGACCCGCCAGTCTAGCCAACGTGGCGTAGACAATTAGAGCGAGGCAAATTCCCATCGCAGCGATAAGGCGATTCGGGTTCATGCCCTGACAGGGTAGATCATTGGTTGGCAGAAGCGCAGAAAAGCTGAGAGCATCGTTAAGAGGGAACTAGGCTTGGTCCAGGGGATTAGGCCGGTTCGGGCGGCGCATTGCCGTAATGGCAGGTGCAACCGTTCAGCCCTTTCGACGGCAAGCTTCTGATAGCCAGCGCCTGCGCTTCGAATTCAGCTTTCAGCCTGGGATTTATCTCTGTCTCAGCAGGCGCGCCGGTTCATGCTGGTGGTCCGCAAGCTACATAGACCACAAGCGGCGGTGCCCGCCGGTCTATAATCTAATCGCCCCCCATTCGCTGAAAGGTCGGCGGGAATCTCTTTGGGACGAGTGGATCATCTTTCTGCGCCAGCTCTTCGATAAGCAGGAGAACCGCTAGTCGCGTCCCCGGGCTCTTGATCTCCTTGAAGGCGTTGGTCAGGCGAAGCACTTCGCGAGCGCCTTTGGAAATACAGATGGGCACCCATTCAACGTAGGACGCGACAGGGGATCTGCTACGGCTTGCGCATTTCCGAGCAAAAGCCGGGCGAAAGGATCTAAGTGAAATATGCAAACAGCCCCAGTGAGAAAATTTAGCGGAATAATTTGTTAAATTTCAAACGTATTCTACGGTTCCCCGAAGGAACCGCCGAATTGCTTAATCTGTCTTCGAAACGATGGGGGCCTGCCGGTTCGGAATGTCGCTTCTCTTCGAGAGCAGGAGTGGCCCCAGCTCTTCCAAGGAAGCTCCAATGAGGACGGGTAAGAGAGACCAGGGCCGCTCCGGCCGGCGCGGATAGCAACAAGCCGGCCACGGTCAATCGGTCGGCTGCTGTGTCGTTCGTAAGCTTTGTCGCTAGCGGGTCGATGCTATCCGATCGACGTCAAGCATTACGCCACCGACCACCACCAGAACGCTCAACGGTCCAGGGGGTCTTTTACCCTCTGCAGTTAAATCGCACCCAGCGTATCCCTGATCAGGAACGGGGCTTTTCGGCCTCGCAATTATTGTTTGCTACCAAGCGTTCCGCCACCGGTGATGAGAGCGAGTAAGGTATCGCCCGCTTGCCTTCGAGGTCAGTGAAGCGGACACCCGATCACCGCTCCCGCGCACCGCCAAGTAGAGTCCCCCAGTGTCCGCATGAACGCCAGCTTGCAGGGATTTAACTTGGTTCGAATTGAGTGTCACTTTAACGTTCCCCCTCCGCATACCACCTACCGTCACGGATGCTTTGCTGGTCATGGTCAGTCGTTCCACAATCGACTTGTCGGGATGTGTGACCATCACGGATACGATAAAGGGACGGATGCGTCAGCTTACCACTTTTTTGCCAGAACCGGCTGGCGTTCGGCGAATTTGTGCGAAGTCAGACGATGGTTCCTGAAGCTATGCTACTGTAAACAAATCAGAATACGAGATGTGACGATGCTCGGTGATGGCAGGCGCGGTACTAAAAATGGATACATGATCCGTGACGGCATTCGGTAAACTCGTCCGCACCACGGCATTCCGGCTGACGCTGGTCTACCTGCTGCTGTTCGCGATGTTCGCAGCCTCGCTGCTCGGCTATTTCGCCTGGAACACGCGGCGGTTGATCACCGAAGAGATCACGCAGACGGTGAATGCCGAGACCTCGGAGATCAACGAGATCTACGGCCGCCGCGGCCTGGTCGGCCTCGTACGCGCGATCGAATATCGGGCACTGCGACCGGGCGCCAATCTCTACCTTGTGACCACGCCCACGGGCCAGGCGATCGCCGGCAATGTCGGCTCGCTGGCGCCGGGCGTGATGGCGACGTTTGGCTGGACGGAGACCGCCTATCGCCGGATCGAGGACGCGGATGACCGCGACCATCGCGCGCTCGTGCGCGTCACCGAATTGGAAAACGGCTTCCGGCTCCTGATCGGCCGCGACCTCGCCGAGCGGCGGCGCCTCTTCGGCATCGTCGCCAAGGCCGCGCAATGGTCGGTCCTGATCGTCGTAGTGCTTGGCCTCGGCGGCGGCATCTTCGTCGCGCGCAGGGTGTTGAGGCGCATCGACGCGATGACCGGCACCGCGCAACGCATCATGACGGGCGATCTCAGTGGGCGCCTGCCGGTGGGGCGCAGCGGCGACGAACTCGATCGTCTTGCGGAAAACCTCAATGCCATGTTGGAGCGGATCGAGGCGCTGATGGCGGGGCTGAAGGAGGTCTCCGACAACATTGCGCACGATCTCAAGACGCCGCTGACGCGCCTGCGTAACCGCGCCGAGGAGGCGCTGGCGAAATCGGGCAGCGAAGCCGATTACCGTGTCGCGCTGGAGCGGACCATCGAGGAATCCGACGGCCTGATCCGCACCTTCAATGCGCTCCTAATGATCGCGCGCGCCGAGTCCGGACAGGCGCGCGGCAACATGGACGATTTCGACGCGGCCGACGTGGCGGGCGGCATCCACGAGCTCTACGAGCCGCTGGCCGAGGAGGACGGCATGACCTTGAAGGTCAAGACCAATCCCTCGCCGGTTCACGCCAACCGCGAATTGATCAGCCAGGCGCTCGCCAACCTGGTCGAGAACGCGATCAAATACGGCAAGCCGGTCGCGCAGACCGGTGGAACCGTGGTCAGCATGGACAGCAGGCAGATCATCATCGAGGCGAAGCGCGAGGGCGACCAGGTGCTGCTCAGCGTCACCGATCGCGGCCCTGGTATCCCCGAAGCCGACCGCAAGCATGTCGTCGAGCGATTCGTGCGGCTTGAAGCCAGCCGCACGCTGCCGGGCTCCGGCCTCGGTCTCAGCCTTGCCGCCGCGGTTGCGACATTACATGGCGGAGAATTGCGGCTGGGTGATGCCCAGCCCGGCCTCGTCGCCACGCTGGTGCTCCCGGCGCGTGTCGGCGACAGGGTTGCTCCGCCAATGCAGGATGTGCCACAGAAGGTGGCATGAACCACTCCGCGCCGGGAAACGCGGACAAGCATGGTGAGGGCCTGGCCGCGCGCTTCGCGGAGGCTCCCCATATTGCCGCTTCCACAACTGAAGAACGACGTCTTGAAAACTGGCTGGCTGAGCTCGAGCCGGTTCAATCAGCCCGTCTCGAGGCCCTGCTGGTCCATCCCTTCGCGCGGGATATTTTGGCCGGCATCGCCGAATTCTCACCCTATCTGTTTGATCTCGCGCGCGCCGAGGCGCCGCGCCTGATCCGGCTGCTCGAATGCGATCCGGACGCGCATCTGGCCGCGCTCATCGCGGAGGCGAGGGATGCGGTCCTTGTGGCGACCGATGAAGCCGAGGTGATGCGGCGGCTTCGCAGGATGAAGGCGGAAGCGGCGCTTCTCACCGCGCTGTGCGATATCGGCGGCGTCTGGCCGGTGATGCGGGTGACGGCGGCGCTGACCGATGTCGCGGTATCCTCGGTGCAGGCGGCGCTCCAATATCAGCTGCGTCAGGAAGCCGCACGTGGAAAAATCCTGCCGCCCAATCCCGAAGCTCCGGAAGAGGGCTGCGGCCTGATCGTGCTCGCGATGGGCAAGATGGGGGCGGGCGAGCTGAACTATTCCAGCGACATCGACCTCATCGTGTTCTTCGATCCCGATGCCACGACGCTCGCGCCCGACATCGAGCCGCAGCCGTTCTTCGTGCGGGTGACGCAGGGCGTGGCGCGCATTCTCCAGCAGCGTACCTATGACGGCTACGTCTTCCGCGTCGACCTGCGCCTGCGTCCCGATCCGTCCTCGACGCAAGTGGCGATTTCGCGAGACGCCGCGCTGAACTATTACGAGCGGGAAGGGCGCACCTGGGAGCGCGCCGCGATGATCAAGGCGCGTGCCTGTGCCGGCGATGCCAAAGCGGGCGAGGCGCTGCTCGCCGAAATCGCGCCCTTCGTCTGGCGCAAGCATCTCGACTTCGCCGCGCTTGCCGACGTCCACGACATGAAGCGGCAGATGCAGACCTATCGCGGCCAGAGCGAGATCGCGGTCGAGGGGCACAACGTCAAGGTCGGGCGTGGCGGCATTCGGGAGATCGAATTTTTCGCGCAGACGCAGCAGCTGATCGCCGGCGGTCGCCATCCGGAGTTGCGGGTGCGGCCGACGCTCGCCGCGCTCGATATTCTCGCCACCAGCAACTGGATCACCTTTGCCGCGCGTGACGAGCTGACCATTGCCTATGAATTCCTGCGCCGTGTCGAGCACCGCCTCCAGATGATCGCCGACGAGCAGACCCATGCGTTGCCCGACGACAAGGAGGCGGTCGAGCGCTTTGCGCGCTTCTTCGGCTATCCGGATCGCGAAGCCTTCGCGCGCGACCTGTTGCGGCAGCTCCAGATCGTGCAGGGACACTACGAAAAGCTGTTCGAGGGCGATGACCCGACCGGCACGGCAAAGCTGCCGGCGCTCGACTACAGTGCAGGTCCTGACGATCCGCGCCTACTGCAATATTTGACGACGCTCGGCTTCAAGAAGCCGGCCGCACTCGCGCAGACCATACGTGACTGGATCACAGGCGACTACCGCGTGTTCCGCAACGACCAGACGCGAAGCGCTTTCGTCGAGTTCGTGCCGGCCCTGATCGACGGCCTCGCGCGGGCCGAGGAGCCGGATCGCGCCGTCGTGGCGTTCGATCAGTTCCTCCAGGCACTCCAGCTTGGCGGGCGGCTGATCACGCTGCTCGGCCAGAACCGCGATCTCGTCGCGCTCGTGGCGCTGGTGCTGGGCGCGGCGCCGCGGCTCGGCGAGATGCTGGCGCGGAAGCCGCAGCTCATGGACGGCCTGATCGATCCCAGATTCTTCGGCGCGATGCCGGACAAGCGGGAATTGTCGGCGCGATTGGCCGCGACGGTGCGCGACGCCGACTCCTATGAGGAATTTCTCGACCGTCTCCGCCTGTTCGGGCAGGAGAGCCTGTTCCTGATCGGCACGCGCATTCTCTCCGGTACGGTCTCGGCGCAGCAGGCCAGCACGGCTTTCGCCGATGTCGCCGAAGGCATCGTCCACACCGTGCACGATCTTGTCGCCGAACGCTTCGCCGCCCAACACGGACGTATCAAGGATCAGGAGACCGCGATCATCGCGATGGGCCGGCTCGGCAGCCGCGAGATGACGGCATCGTCCGATCTCGACCTGATCCTGCTGTACGATTTCGACAGCGACAATCCGGACTCCGACGGGGCCAAATCGCTTCAGGGCGCCCACTACTTCGCGCGCTTCACCCAGCGCCTGATCAGTGCCTTCACCACACGCACCAATTACGGCGTGCTGTACGAGATCGACATGCGGCTGCGCCCGTCGGGACGCGCCGGTCCGGTGGCGTCGAGCCTCGTCTCATTCGCGGACTACCAGGCCAACGAGGCCTGGACCTGGGAGCACATGGCCCTGACCCGCGCCCGCGTGGTATCGGCCTCGGGTGAATTCCGTGAGCGGATCGAGCGTATCATCCGCGATGTCCTGACCCGCCGCCGCGATCGGGCGACCATTGCCAACGACGTCGCCGACATGCGGCGCGCCATCGCGCAGGAGAAGGGCGATAGCGACCATTGGGATCTCAAATACGCTGCAGGCGGCATGGTCGATATCGACTTCATCGCGCAATATCTCCAGCTCGTGCACGCCCATGACAAGCCTGAAATTCTCGACGTCAGCACCCTTCAGGTTCTGGACAACGCCGCCAAGCTCAACGTGCTCCCGCAATCGGAGGCGGAGATCCTGCGCGCGGCGGCGCGGCTCTATCACGACCTGACGCAGATCCTGCGGCTCTGCGTCAGCGACGGCTTCAAGCCCGAGACTGCCGGCACCGACCTTCAGCGCGTGATGGCGCGCGCCGGCGATGCGCCCGACTTCTCGTCACTGGAGGCGCGCGTGAAGGAAACGCAGAGCGAGGTGAGGCGCGTATTTACGGCGCTGCTGGAAGGGACGTCGTCTGCTTCAGCGAGGTAAGAGCCTCGCGCACGTTCGGCTCCAGGCCTGCGCCGCCCGCGTCGAGATGAGCGAAGATCGCGCGCTTCATCCGGGGATCCCAGAACTTCTTGATGTGGTCGGCGATTCCCGGCACGGCCTTGTCGTGACCTTGGCTCTTGAAGAAGGTACCGATCTGGTTGGCCATGTAGACGAGGCGGTCAGGCGACGACATCGATAATCTCCCGAGCACGATGAGCCGTAACGCGACTCTGGTGCGTGAATACTTCAAACCCATCGCTGCGGGCAATCGCGATCAACGTGATGCCGGCGGCCTCCGCGGTGCGAACCGCGAGCGCGGTGGGCGCCGAAACGGCGACCAGCACCGGGGCGCCGATTGCGGCCGTCTTCTGCACCATCTCGACCGAGACACGGCTCGTCAGCAGCACCATGCCCACGCTAGCGTCCGTCCGGCTGCGCGCCAGCGAACCTGCGAGCTTGTCTAGCGCGTTATGGCGGCCGACGTCCTCGCGCAGGGCCACAATGCCATTCGATGGCGACCAGAAGGCTGCAGCGTGGACCGCGCGCGTCTGCATGTTGATCGATTGCAGGGGCGCGATCGCCTGCATCGCCGTCATGATCTGTTGCGGCGTGAAGCTGGACCCTGGTGGGACGACGGCCGCGGGCCGCACGGCCTCGGCGATTGAATCGATGCCGCAAATGCCGCAGCCGGTCGGGCCGGCAATGTGCCGCCGCCGCTCGCTGATGCGCGCGGCATCTTCCGACGCCAGCCACATGCGCAGCTCGATGCCGTCGTCGAGGCGGACCACTTCGAGCGACTTGATGTCGTCGACCGACCTGATGATGCCTTCGTCCAGGCTGAAGCCGACCGCAAAATCCTCGAGGTTCTGTGGAGTCCCCATCATGACGGCATAGCTGCCGCCGTTATAGGTCAGCGCCAGCGGCGTCTCCTCCGGGATCAGGCGCGCGCCTTCGGACGCGACTCCGTCGCGCCAGATCTCGCGGTCGATGGCCTGGACCGGCACGTGCATGCCGTTACTCCGCTGCCTCGGCCGGCGCGATGCGGCGGGAGTGCTGCGCCTGCGCGTCATAGGCCTTCTGCCAGTCGGACGGGCCGTTCGACGGCGAGATCTGCACCGCCGTGACCTTGTATTCGGGGCAGTTGGTGGCCCAATCCGAATAGTCGGTGGTGATGACGTTGGCCTGCGTGTCCGGGTGATGGAAGGTGGTGTAGACGACGCCCGGTGAGACGCGGTCGGTGATCTCCGCGCGCAGCGTGGTTTCGCCCGCACGGCTCGCGAGCCGCACCCAGTCGCCGTCGCGCACACCGCGCTGCTCGGCGTCGTGCGGATGAATCTCGAGCCGGTCCTCGGCATGCCAGACCACGTTCTCGGTGCGCCTTGTCTGCGCGCCGACATTGTACTGGCTGAGGATGCGGCCCGTGGTGAGCAGCAGCGGGAAGCGGGGACCGGTGCGCTCGTCGGTCGCGACATATTCCGTGACGATGAACTTGCCCTTGCCGCGGACGAAGCCGCCGATATGCATCACCGGGGTGCCCTCCGGCGCCTTCTCGTTGCAGGGCCACTGCACCGAGCCGAGTTCGTCGAGCTTGGCGTAGGAGACGCCGGTAAACGTCGGCGTCAGTGCCGCGATCTCGTCCATGATCTCGGACGGATGGCTGTAGTTCATCTCGAAGCCCATGGCCTTGGCGAGGGCGATGGTGACCTCCCAGTCGGCCATGCCGTTCTTCGGCGTCATCACCTTGCGGACGCGCTGGATGCGGCGCTCGGCATTGGTGAAGGTGCCGTCCTTCTCGAGGAAGCTCGAGCCGGGCAGGAAGACATGGGCGTAGTTCGCGGTCTCGTTCAGGAAGAGGTCGTGAACGATGACGCATTCCATCGACGACAGCGCCGCCACCACGTGCTTGGTGTTGGGATCGGACTGGAGGATGTCCTCGCCCTGCACGTAGATGCCCATGAACGTGCCTTCGATCGCGGCATCGAACATGTTGGGAATGCGCAGGCCCGGCTCCGGGTTGAGCTTGACGTTCCAGAGCGCCTCAAACTGGTCGCGCACAGCGTCGCCCGAGATGTGGCGATAGCCCGGCAGCTCGTGCGGGAACGAGCCCATGTCGCAGGAACCCTGCACGTTGTTCTGGCCGCGCAACGGGTTCACGCCGACGCCGGGGCGGCCGATATTGCCGGTCGCCATCGCGAGGTTGGCGATCGCGATCACCGTGGTCGAGCCCTGGCTGTGCTCGGTGACGCCGAGGCCGTAATAGATCGCGCCATTGCCGCCGGTGGCGTAGATGCGCGCGGCTTCACGCAACACCTGCGGATCGACGCCGGTCAGGATCGCGGTGGCTTCGGGGCTGTGTTTCGGCTGGGCGACGAAGGCGGCCCATTCCTCGAACTCGGCCCAGTCGCAGCGCTCGCGCACGAAGGCTTCGTTGGCGAGGCCCTCGGTGACGATGACATGAGCCAGCGCGGTCACGACCGCAACGTTGGTGCCGGGCATCAGCGGCAGGTGCAGCGCCTTCACGTGCGGCGATTCCACCATTTCGGTGCGGCGCGGATCGATCACGATCAGCTTGGCGCCCTGGCGCAGCCGCTTCTTCAGGCGCGACGCGAACACCGGGTGGGCGGAGGCGGGATTTGCACCAATGATGACCGCGACGTCGGTATCTTCCACCGAGTCGAAGTCCTGCGTGCCGGCCGACGTGCCGAAGGTCTGCGACAGGCCGTAGCCGGTCGGCGAATGGCAGACGCGGGCGCAGGTGTCGACATTGTTGTTGCCGAAGCCGCCGCGGATCAGCTTCTGCACCAGATAGGTTTCTTCATTGGTGCAGCGGGACGAAGTGATGCCGCCGATGGCGTCACGGCCGTATTTCTTCTGGATGCCGCGCATCTTGGCAGCGGCAAACGAGAACGCCTCATCCCAGGACACTTCGCGCCAGGGATCCTCGATCCGCTCGCGGATCATCGGGTTGAGGATACGCTCCTTGTGGTTGGTGTAGCCCCAGGCGAAGCGGCCCTTGACGCAGGAATGGCCGCGATTGGCCTTGCCGTCCTTGTACGGCACCATGCGCACGACTTCCTCGCCGCGCATCTCGGCCTTGAAGGCGCAGCCGACGCCGCAATAAGCGCAGGTGGTGACGACGGAGTGCTCGGGCTGGCCGATCTCGATCACCGACTTTTCCGTCAGCGTCGCGGTCGGGCAAGCCTGCACGCAGGCGCCGCAGGAGACGCATTCGGAGCCGAGGAAGCTCTCGCTCATGCCGGGCGAAACACGGCTGTCGAAGCCGCGGCCCGAGATGGTCAGTGCGAAGGTGCCTTGCACTTCCTCGCAGGCGCGGACGCAGCGCGAGCAGACGATGCACTTCGACGGATCGTAGGTGAAATAGGGGTTGGATTCGTCCTTGGGCATCCAGGCGGCGTTGACCTCGCCGTTGGATTTGGCGAAGACGTGGTTCTCGCCCTCATAGCCGTAGCGCACGTCGCGGAGGCCCACGGCGCCGGCCATGTCCTGCAATTCGCAATCGCCATTGGCGCCGCAGGTGAGACAGTCGAGCGGATGGTCGGAGATGTAGAGCTCCATCACGCCCTTGCGCAGCTTCTTCAGCCGTTCGCTCTGGGTGTGCACGACGAGGCCGCTCATGACCGGCGTGGTGCAGGAAGCGGGCGTGCCGGCGCGGCCCTCGATCTCGACGACGCAGAGACGGCAGGAGCCGAACGCGTCGACCATGTCGGTCGCGCAGAGCTTTGGGATCTGGTGGCCTGCATCCATCGCGGCCCGCATGATCGAGGTGCCCTCGGGCACCGTGACCTGGTTGCCGTCGATGGTCAGCGTCACCATCGTCGTCGATTTGGAGCGCGGTGTGCCGTAGTCGATTTCTTCGATCAGAGACATCGTCGTTCTCCTATTCCGCGGCCTGAAGCGTGGTCGGGGCCGGGATGAAATCTTCCCGGAAATGCTTCAATGCGCTGAGCACGGGGTAGGGCGTGAAGCCCCCGAGTGCGCAGAGCGAGCCGAATTTCATGGTGTTGCAGAGGTCCTCGACGAGCGCGAGATTTTCGCTCACGCGCTCGCCGCGGATGATCTTCTCGATGGTCTCGACGCCACGGGTCGAGCCGATCCGGCAGGGCGTGCACTTGCCGCAGGATTCGATGGCGCAGAATTCCATGGCGAAGCGCGCTTGGTTGCGCATGTCGACGCTGTCGTCGAACACGACGATGCCGCCATGGCCGATCAAGCCGTCGCGTGCGGCGAAGGCTTCGTAGTCGAACGGGGTGTCGAACAGCGCGCGCGGGAAATAGGCGCCGAGCGGGCCGCCGACCTGCACCGCGCGGACCGGGCGGCCCGTGAGCGTGCCACCGCCGATGTCGTCAACGAGCTCGCCAAGCGTCACGCCGAACGCGGTCTCGAACAGCCCGCCATGGCGTATGTTGCCGGCGAGCTGGATCGGCATCGTGCCGCGCGAGCGGCCCATGCCGAAATCAGCATAGGCCTTGGCACCTTCGGCGAGGATGAAGGGGATCGCCGCGAATGACAGCACGTTGTTGATGACGGTCGGCTTGCCGAACAGGCCGTGATGCGCCGGCAGCGGCGGCTTGGCGCGGACCAGGCCGCGGCGTCCTTCGAGACTCTCCAGCAGCGAGGTCTCTTCGCCGCAAACGTAAGCGCCGGCGCCGACCCGCACTTCGAGATCGAAGCTGTAGGTGGAGCCGCCGATCTTGTCGCCGAGATAGCCGCCGCGCTTTGCTGCCTTGATGGCCGCGTTCATCGCTTCGACGGCGTGGGGGTATTCGCTGCGGATGTAGATGTAGCCCTTGGTCGCGCCGACGGTGATGCCGGCGGTGGTCATGCCCTCGATCACCAGGAAGGGGTCGCCTTCCATGATCATGCGGTCGGCGAAGGTGCCACTGTCGCCTTCGTCGGCGTTGCAGACGATGAACTTGCGGTCGGCCTTCGCTTGCGCGACGGTCTTCCACTTGATGCCGGTCGGGAAGCCCGCACCGCCGCGGCCACGCAGGCCGGATGCGGTGACCTCGGCGAGGATCGCATCCGAGCCGAGCGACAGCGCGCGCTCGAGGCCCTTATAGCCGCCATGGGCGCGGTAGTCGTCAAGCGAGCGCGGATCGATCACGCCGCAGCGGGCGAAGGTGAGGCGGGTCTGGCGCTTCAGCCAGGGGATCTCGTCGGTCGCTCCGAGCCGCAGCAGATGCGGCGTGTTGCTGGCGAGGGCGTCGAGCAGGGAGGGCACATCGGCCTCGGTCACCGGGCCGAAGGCGATCCGGCCCTGCGGCGTCGCAACCTCGACCAGCGGCTCCAGCCAGTACATGCCGCGCGAGCCAGTCCTGACGATCTCGACTGCAACGCCGCGCTTGGCCGCATCCTGCTCCAGCGCCAGCGCAACCTCGTCGGCGCCAACCGCAATCGCACCCGCATCGCGTGAGACGAATAGACGCATGCTCATCGCTGTGCCTCCGCGACCAGTGCATCGAGGCGCTTCTCATCGAGCCGGCCAATGAGGCGGCCGTCGAGCATGGCGGACGGTGCGGTCGCGCACAGCCCGAGGCAGTAGATCGGCTCCAGCGTGACGCGATCATCGGCGGTCGTGTTACCGAGGGGCACGCCAAGCTTCGCCTCGGCGCGCGCAGCGAGAGCATCGCCCCCCGCAGCCTGACACGCTTCCGCGCGACAAAGCTTCAGGACATGACGCCCGGCCGGCTTGTGCCTGAAATCATGGTAGAAGGTGAACACGCCATGCACCTCGGCGCGCGACAGATTCAGCGCCTGCGCCACCATGGGGATCGCCGCCTCCGGCACGTAGCCGAACGCCTCCTGAAGGGCGTGCAGGATGACCAGCGTCGCGCCCTCTTGCTTCGCATGTTCGGCGATGATCTCGGCGCCGCGCGTCTCGTCCCAAGGCTCGTAAACCGCTGTCATTCTTTGTTCTCAGATTGAGCGTCCCTTGATCGCAAACTATTTGGAATCGTTCGAAGATCAATAAAGCTGTCTCATGCTGCGATTGCGAATTGCGATCGATTTGGAAGTGCAATCAGACGATACGGAAATGCAATTAATCGCGTTCCGCTTGCCGGTTTTTCCGTGTTGGTAATGACCTGCCGTGCTAGCTTGCGTGCCACGATGGCATCCGAGGGGACGACCGGTTGATCGACAAGCTTGAACTGCTGCTGGCGCTGGCGAAGGAGCGGCATTTCGGACGCGCGGCAGAAGTCTGCGGCGTGACGCAACCGACGATGTCGACCGGGCTCAAGCAGCTCGAGGAGATCCTCGGCGTGATGCTGGTCCAGCGCGGCTCCCGCTTCCAGGGTTTTACCCCCGAGGGCGAGCGGGCGCTGGATTGGGCGCGGCGGATCGTGGGCGATGCCCGCGCCATGCGTGACGAGATCAACGGGCTGAAGCACAAGCTCTCCGGCGAAATCCGCATCGCGGCGATCCCGACCGTGCTCGGCATGGTCGCCCAGCTGACGACGCCGTTCCGCGCCAAGCATCCCGAGGTGCGCTTCCGCATCCAGTCCACCACCTCATCAGAGGTGCTCGGGCTGCTCGAAAATCTCGAGGTCGATGCGGGCCTGACCTATATCGAGAACGAGCCGATCGGCAAGGTGCGCACCATTCCGCTCTACAACGAGAGCTATCGCCTGCTGACCGCGCCGGACGGAATGTTCGGCGATCGCGAGACGGTGACGTGGAAGGAGGTCGGGCAGGTGCCGCTGTGCCTGCTGACGCCCGACATGCAGAACCGCCGCATCATCGACCGCGCGCTCCGCTCGGTCGGCGCGGAGGCGACGCCAACCCTGACCTCGAACTCGCTGCTCGTGCTGTTCACGCATGTGAAGACGGGGCGCTGGGCGAGCGTGATGCCGGCCAAGCTTGCCGAGACGCTCGGCCTGTCCGATACGGTGCGCTCGATCCCGATCACCGATCCTGATGTCAATTACAGCATCGGCATGGTGATTCCGCAGCGCGATCCGATGACGCCGCTGATTGCGGCGCTGGTCAACGTCGCGCGCGAAGTCGCGCCGTCGCTGCAATTGTAGGGTCTACAGCGTTTTCGAGCGAAGTGGATACCGGTTCGCGTGAAGAAAACGCGTCAAAACAAGAATCCAGAGCTTCGGTTCTGATCCAATCAGAACCGATAATGCACTAGGCCGCAGCCGACATCCCGGACGCCGCCTTGATCGCATCGCGCGGCAGGGTCACGCGGACGACGGTGCCCACCTCGATCTTCGAGCGCAGCCGCATCGAGCCGCCGTGGAGCTGCGCCAGCGAGCGCGCGATCGCAAGTCCAAGTCCGGAGCCGTGATAGGTCTTGGTGAGCTGGCTCTCGACCTGCTCGAACGGGCGGCCGAGCCGTGCCAGCGAATGCGGCGCGATCCCGATGCCGGTGTCGGCGATCAACAGCACGATCTTGTCGTCGAGCTGCCGACTGCGCACCACGATGCGTCCGCCGTCGGGCGTGAACTTCACCGCATTGGAGAGCAGGTTGACGATGATCTGCTTGGTCGCGCGGCGGTCGGCAACGACCGAGATCGATTTCTCGATCCCGGCGTCGAGCGTCAGATGCTTGTCTTGTGCGCGGCCGGAGACGACACGGAGGGACTCCGCGAGCGTCTGTCCGAGGTCGAGCTCTTCCATGTCGAGCTTCATGCGGCCGGCTTCGATCTTGGACATGTCGAGGATGTCGTTGATGACTTCGAGCAGGTAATGGCCGCTGGTCAGGATGTCCTGGCAGTATTCCTGGTACTTCTCCGAGCCGAGCTCGCCGAACATGCCCGAGCCCATGATCTCGGAGAAGCCGATGATGGCGTTCAGCGGCGTGCGCAGCTCGTGGCTCATATTGGCGAGGAATTTCGACTTGGTCTGGTTGGCTTCCTCGGCGCGGGTCTTCTCGCGCTGATACTTCTCGGCGAGGTCGGCGAGCTCGTTGGTCTGGCGCTCCAGCGCGGCCTGGGAGCGCTTCAGGTCGATGACGGTGGCGCGCAGGCGCAGATCGTTGTCGACCAGCTTCTGCTCGTGCTCCTTGATGCGGGTGATGTCGGTGCCGACCGAGACGTAGCCACCGTCCTTGGTGCGGCGCTCGCTGATGTGCAGCCAGCTGCCGTCGTCGAGCTGCGCCTCGAAGGTGCGTGCGCCCGGACCCTGGCTGGCCGTCTCGTTGTGGCGGGTGCGCACCTCCGGCATCCGGCCGACCTCGAGCACGGTCTCGTAGGAGGTGCCGGGGATGACGGCGGTGTCGGGCAGCTTGTGCAGGCGCTGGAAGTGCGAGTTGCAGAGCACGAGGCGGTCGCTCGCGTCCCACAGCACGAAGGCCTCCGGAATGGTCTCGATGGCGTCGCGCAGGCGGAGGTCGGCTTCGACGGTGCGTTCAGCAAGGCTCTTCTGCTCGGTGATGTCGACGGCGATGCCGATCAGGTGCACGCTGGAATCGGTCGCCCCGTGCGTCTTCTCGCAGCGGACGCGGAGCCAGATCCAGTGACCGTCGACGTGCTGCATGCGGAAGGTCTGGTCGATATGGTCGATCTTCCCGGAGATGAGCTGGTCGGCGATCTCGAACAGGTCGATGTCGTCGGACTTCACCAGCGCATTGACCTCGCCGAAGGTGAGGAGCTCGTTACGGCCGTCGAGGCCGAGCATCGAAAACATCGACTGCGACCAGAAGATCCGGCCGCGCGACAGATCCCAGTCCCACAGGCCGCAGCGGCCGCGGTTGAGCGCGGTGTCGATGCGGCCGCGCACGGCGTCGTTGATGAGGTCGCCCTCGCGGGCGCGGGTGGACTGCCAGTGGAAGGCGAAGCCGAGGATCAGAACGACGAAGCCGGTGGTCGCCGACAGCGTCACCGAGAGCGCGGCGTCCGAGCCCCAGATCGGCTCGTTGCGCTCCTGGATCACGGTGACGAGGCCCGGCAGCGACTTGATCTGCCGCGAGGTCACCATTGCGGCGTTGCCGTTCGGCAGCGTCATGTCGGAGACGTTGCTGTCGCGCGGCGGCGCCGCGAGCAGTTGCGCCGTGGTGATGGCATCGAGCAGGCGGTCGTTGCCTGAGGGGTCGCGGTCGATCGGAATGCGGGCGAGGATGCGGCGGTCGACGCCGGCCGAGGTGACGACGACGTGGCGGCCGGAGGCCGTGCCCCAGGACGGGATCAGATCGGGCAGCAGCGTCGGCAGGTTCTCGATGTTCTTGAGCCGCTCCTGCCGCGACGAGGTCAGGCGATCGATCCGCTCTGCGAGCAGGTCGGCCAGCGCCGAGATGTCGTGGCGGAGCACCTGCCGCTTCTGGCGCGTCTGATCGACGACCTGCACGAACGCGCCGAGACAGATCGTGACCAGGAACGCGATGATCAACGTCGGCACGGCGCGGCGCAGCGCCGGCTCCGCGATCAGGAGCCGATGATAGGCAGGTTTCGCGATCGATTGCGCCAATCCCTTGATCGAATCGGATTGGACGCGCACGTTCGCGGCGTCTGCACGCGACATGCCTTCTGCCCCCTGGAAAACCTGCTTGCAACTTGAGTTCGGAAGCAGCCCCACATCGCTTCCGAATCAAGCCTGATTTGAATCCAGTTTTCGCAGGCTGTCGAGAGTCAACGAATCGTTAACGCGAATTTATTCTTATCCAACGCGCACTTTGCGTCCGCAAACTTACGTGCGTGGCGAGTCCGAAACGAGAACATGTGACTCCCCGCACATTTCGCGTCACGCCCGCGGCGGCTCGGCGTGACTGATCACGCGCTTCACGCTCGGGAACGCGCGGCGGAGCGCGCGCTCGATCGCGTCGACATGCTCGTGCACCTTGATCACGCTCATCGAGGGCGTGGCACGGCAGTGGAAATTGACGATCTCGCCGGCGTCGGTGTTGCGGACACGCACATTGTGGATGTCGTAGATCTCGCCGCCGGCGGCATATTCCGTCAGGGCGGAGGCGATGGCCCGCACCCGTTCCGGCACGGCATCGACCCCGAACGGCAGTTCCGGTTCCAATGGTTCGATATGGACGTCCACCTCGACGTCGGCGCCGAACTCCTCCTGGATGCTGCGCTCCAGCGTGTTGGCGATGTCATGGGCGGCGTCGAGCTGCATCCCGGCGTCGACCTCGAGGTCGATGCCGACGATGAGCTTGGCGCCGAGGTCGTGCACCGTGACGTGGTGGATGGCGAGGCCGGAATTGTGTGCGATGACCATGATCCGGTCGCGCACGGTCTCGTTGTCGCGCGCGACGGGGACGGCGGTGAAGGTAAGGTCGGCGTCGCCGAATGCCTTGTTGACCGCCGCCTGCGCCTTGCGCTTGATCTCCTCGACGCGGTCGATCGGATAGGTTCGCGGCACCTTCGCGATGGTGTCGATGAACATGGTCGCGCCCACCATGCGCAGCCGCAACCGCTCGACGTCGATCACGCCGGGCACGCCAAGGATCGCGGCCGTGGCCTTCTCCTGCGCGCCCTCGGGGGCGCGATCGACCAGCGTCTGCACGGTCGAGCCGGCCATGCGCAGGCCGAGCAGGGCGATCATCACGGCGACGGCGGCAGCGGCCGCGGCGTCGCCCCACCAGAAGCCGAGGGCGGCCAGGATCAGGCCGATGATCACGGCGAACGAGCCGAGTACGTCGGAGGCGAAATGCAGCGCGTCCGCCGCGAGCGCCTGGCTGCGCGTTTCCCGTGCGGCGCGGTGCAGGGCGCGGGCACGCCACAAGTTCACGACGATGTCGATCACCAGCACCACGAACGGTACGGCCGAGATGGTCGGCGGCGGAGTTCCCTCGCGCAGGCGGCTGTAGGATTCGACCAGGATGCCCCCGGCCAGCACGTAGAGCAGGGCGGTGACACCGAGCGCGGAGATGCTCTCCAGCTTGCCGTGGCCGTAATGGTGCTCTTCGTCGGCCGGCTTGTCGGACACCCGCACCACCGCCCAGGTGATGATGGTCGCGACCAGGTCGATCGAGGAATGCAGGGCCTCCGAAATCAGCGCCAGCGAGCCGATCGCGATCCCGACCGCAAACTTGGCCGCTGCCATGCCGCCGCTGGCGAAGATCGAGATTGCGGCGACCGAGGTCTTGTTGTGCTGTGCGCTCATGGCCGGGGATTTAGCAGCCTAGGGCTGAACATCAAGCGACGATCCACAGCTGTAGTCGCGAGTGAGTTGCAGGAGCGAAACTATTGCGAATGCTTCCGAATTGAATGCTCGCTTATGCCACTGGCTCAGTCTCGTAGGGTGGGCAAAGGCGCGTAGCGCCGTGCCCACCAACAAGTGTCTCCTGATCAACCGCTGTGGTGGGCACGCTTCGCTTTGCCCACCCTACGAGACCGCGCGCTCGTCGCCCGGCCAGGCATCACAGCGTCACGACGATCTTCCCCAGATGCTTGTTCGCCTCCATGTGCTCGAACGCCTTGTCGATGTCGGCGAAGGCATAGACCTTGTCGATCGGCAGCTGCAGCTTGCGTGACTCGACCGCGCCCCAGATGTCCTTGCGGACCTCGTCGAAGATCTCGCGGACCTCCTCGATGGTGCGGGTGCGGAAGGTGACGCCGACATAGTCGATCCGGCGTGCGGCATGCAGGTCGAAGTTGAAATCGGCATGGGTGCCGCCGAGCCGGCCGACATTGACGATGCGGCCCTTGACCTTGGTGGCGGCGAGGTTCTGGCTCGCGACCTTGCCCGAGACCTGGTCGACGATGAGGTCGACGCCTTCGCCGTTCGTCGCCTTCAGCACCTCGTCCACCCATTTGGGGTCGGAGGAGTCGACGGCGAGGTCGGCGCCATACTCCCTAAGCCGGCCGCGGCGATAGGGATCGGTCGACGAGCCGATCACGAGCTTGGCGCCCTTGAGCCTCGCAATCTGCATCGCCATCAGACCGACGCCGGAGCTCGCCCCCTGGATCAGCACGGCTTGGCCGGGCTGAATGCCGCCGACGGTGACGACCGCGTTGTGCATGGTCGCGAGCGCGACGGGCAGGGTGGCGGCTTCCTCGAAGTTCATGTTCGATGGCGCGCGGAACAGCCGGCCGTGATCGGCCAGGGTGTATTCGGCGAACGCCGCGCCGCCCGAGCCCATGATGCGGTCGCCGACCTTCACGCCCTTGGCATCCGGTCCGAGCTCGGCGACCTCGCCGGCCCATTCCATGCCGAGCACGGTGCCGGCACCGCCGGCGGCGCCATGGGCGTGGCCCTTGCGCATGCCGGTGTCGGCGCGGTTCAGCCCGCAGGCGCGGACGCGGACCAGCACCTGCGTGCCCTTAGGCTTTGGTTGAGCGACGTCGGAAATCTGAGCGCCGTCAGGGCCGTAGACATAAGCCTTCATGAATTACTCTCGCTTCTTGCAGTGATTATTCAGCGGCTTGTGCGCTCGGATGAGCGATCATGCCTTCGAGCCGGCTGCGAATGATGGCTTCGGCCTCGCGCACGATGCGGGAGATCAGCTCGGCGCAGCTCGGGATGTCCTGGATCAGGCCCTGCACCTGGCCCGCCGACCAGATGCCTTCGTCCGAATTGCCGGTCGCATAGACCATCTTACCACGGGCGCCCGCAACCAGCTCGCGGATGTCCTCGAACTTCGCGCCTTCCTTCTCCATGGCGACGACCTTGGTCGAGATGTCGTTTTTGGCAACGCGCGAGGTGTTGCGCATGGTACGGAAGATCAGCTCGGTCTCGCGCTCGTCATTGGCGACGATCTTCTCCTTGATGAGCTGGTGGATCGGGCTTTCCTTGGTGGCCATGAAGCGGGTGCCCATGTTGATGCCCTCGGCGCCGAGCGCCAGGGCGGCGACGAGGCCGCGGGCATCGGCAAAGCCGCCCGAGGCGATCATCGGGATCTTGATCTTGTTGGCGGCGGCCGGGATCAGGATCAGGCCGGGGGTGTCGTCCTCGCCGGGGTGGCCGGCGCATTCGAACCCGTCGATCGAGATGGCGTCGACGCCCATGCGCTCGGCCGAGAGCGCGTGGCGGACGCTGGTGCATTTGTGCACGATCTTGACGCCATGCCTCCTGAACTCATCGACATGCTCCTGCGGCTTGTTGCCGGCGGTCTCGACCACGGTGATGCCGGCCTCGATGATGGCGGCGCGGTATTCGGCGTAGGGCGGCGGCTTGATCGCGGGCAGGATGGTGAGGTTGACGCCAAAGGGCTTGTCGGTGAGGTCGCGGCAGCGCGCGATCTCCTTGGTCAGGTCTTCCGGGGTCGGCTGGGTCAGCGCCGTGATGAAGCCGAGCGCGCCAGCGTTCGCGACCGCGGCGACCAGCTCGGCGCGTCCGACCCATTGCATGCCGCCCTGGACGATCGGGTGCTCGACGCCGACGAGCTTTGTGAACCGTGTCTGCAGCATGATCTGTTTCCCCCGCCTCGCGTGGCGCTCTGTTATCGGTTGATGGCGGCAGGATGCCGCCGGGGGTAGGAAAAGTCTATCAGCCGGGCGTGCGGGGCGTCATGCGAGCGATGAGGGTGATTCCGCAGGGCGGATAATTGGACGCCGGTTTCCGTCAGGCCGGCACCGCTGAGTCGGTTCTTAGCCCCGCTGCTTCAACACCGTCATTGCGAGCGCAGCGAAGCAATCCAGACTGTCTCCGCGGAGGGACTCTGGATTGCTTCGCTGCGCTCGCAATGACGGTAGAACTACTCCGCCGACAGCCGCACCATCTGGCGGCCGCCGTTCATTTCCTTGAGGCTGTTGACGAATTTTTCCGGGCGCTGCCAGCGGTAGGGGACCTGCAGGCCCATGAACTCGGCGATGTCGCCGATGAAGCCGGTGCAGTTGGTGGTCTCAGCGTTCCAGACCGGCGAGCTCGCCTGCAATTTCTTGATATAGGCGAAGACGCGCTTGGCGTCGGCTTCGCTCAGATAGACGCGGTAGTTCGCGGTCAGATAGTCCGGATCGAGATCGCCGTAGCTCGCGCCGGTTTCGGCTGGCACCCAGGTGAGGTGACCGAGCACATAGGCCCAAGTGTCGCCGGCGGGCGTGAGGCCCGCGACTTCGACGGCGCGCTCGCTGGTCTTGCCGTACCAGACGAACGCATGGCCCCAGCTCGCCGCCGTCCGCGCGCGGAAGTCGACGTAGTAGGGACCTTTCTCTGCGCGTGCGACGGAGCGCCGCGTCGA
The DNA here is from genome assembly GCF_004634465.1 of Bradyrhizobium sp. MOS001. Classification (NCBI taxonomy): domain Bacteria; kingdom Pseudomonadati; phylum Pseudomonadota; class Alphaproteobacteria; order Hyphomicrobiales; family Nitrobacteraceae; genus Bradyrhizobium; species Bradyrhizobium sp. MOS001. The sequence continues at coordinate 112,375 of NZ_SPVJ01000011.1, read as the reverse complement.
TTGCGGCGCCGGTCGTGATGCGGCGTCGGTCGTAGCAAGCGCATTGGCGTCGGCAACGCGCTTGTTCGCTTCGTGGGCCGAGGCCGAGGGGGTGGTGCAGGCGAGCATCGCCGCGAGAGCGAATCCCGCGAGGATGCAGGATCCCGATCGATCAGATGTGTTCGTCACGTTGTGCCCCTCGACTACCGGCCGCTTACGCAGATTTCTTGCGCGTATTTCCGTTGCGCGTCAGTAGCGCGCAGCGACCGGGCCGGGCGCCTTGCCGATCGGGGCCTTTCCAATCGGGCTCTTGCCAATCGGCATCTTGCCGATCGGCGCCTGCTCCGCAGGATAGACGGGAACGGGCTGGCGACGCGGCAGATCCGCAGCGTTCGCAGCCGTCACCAGAGCAAGCGTCGCACCCAGAGCAATTACAATTTTCTTCACAGTCATACCCCTAGAAGGTTTGGTCTAAACACGGCACGGCCGTGCCCCCAGACACGCCTCATAGAAGGCGGCCGAATGCGTCCAAGTTGCGGCACCCGCGGGACATGTTGGCGGCATTGATCGGGTGCGCGGAGATATGATGTGTCTGGATGTTTCGGCGCGGCGTGATTGCGGGCTGTAGGATGGGTAGAGCGAAGCGAAACCCATCGCACCCTTTCCACGGTGATCGTGGTTATGGGTTTCGCTGCGCTCTACCCATCCTACGCAGCTCGGGCTTCTCACCCGATTCGGTTCAGGCTGTTCCTGATCGTCGAGAAGATGCCGCCGATGTCTTTGCGCAAGGCATCGAGCGCGTTGAAATTGTCGAAGATGCGGGCGAGGCGGTCTTCGACCTCGCGCTTGCTCCTGGCGAGGGCATCGACGCGCGAGGCGAGGGTGACGTCGCCGTTCGCCTCGATCTCGCCGACGGTGTTCGCAAGGAGATCGCGGGTGGCGCCGACCTCGGCGATCATGGCCTCGATGCCGAACACCGGCGCCTTCAGCGGAACGAGGTCGGCCTGCGACTTCGACAACTCCGTCTTGAAGGCGTTCAGCGTCGCCAGCGTCTCCTGCAACGCGCCGAGCCGCTGGCGCGACTGGAGGACGAAATCGTTCAGCGCGTTCTGGCGGTCGACGAGGGTCTTGCCCTCGGGGTCGGTTTCGACGTCGGCGAGCGAGCGTTCGAGCTGGGCCTGGCGCTGGCCGAGTTCCTCGAAATCGAGCCGGATCGCTTTCAGGATATTGAAGCTGTCGTCGATGCGGGCGAGGCGCTGCGCGATCTCGATCTTGTTCTTCGAGAGCGTCTCGACGCGAGTGTCGAGCGGCGCCTCGCCGCCGGTCTCGAGCTCGTCGATGCTCTTGGCCAGACGGTCATGGCTGAGGCCGAGCTCGCCGATCAGGGCATTGATGCCGGCGTCCGATGAGCGCAGCGGGACCAGTTCGGCATGGGATTTCGCCAGATCTTCCTTGTACTGGTTGAGGGTCACGAAAGTGTCCTGGACCGCGTTCACCCGTGACAGCAGCGCCGATACGTCGCGCGCCACGTCCTTCAGGCGGTCGGCGAGGTTATTCTTGCGGTCGTCGGTCTCGAGGTCGAGCAGGGAGCGTTCGAGCTGGTTCTGGCGGTCGCGGATCTCGGTGAAAACAGGCTCGACCGCGCGCCGCTGGTCGGCGACCTTGCCGACCATCTCTCGCACCCCCTGCTGGCGCCGGCGGATCTCGGCGAGCTGGTCGTGCATGTCGGTGGATTCGTTTCGGCCCTGCTGGAGTAGGGCGCGCTGCTCAGTCTCGCCCAGCTTGTCGTGGAGGGCGGAGACGGCCTCGCGGGGATCGCTTTCGATCAGGTGCTGGACGGTGGCGTCGAGGTGGTTTTGCAGGGCGTGGGCGACGACGACATCCTCGCGGGTCTTCTTGAGGCGGTCGCGCAGGGTATTGAGGCGGCGATCCTGACGCGAGAGCCGCCAGGCGGGGGCGCCGATCAGCGCCAGCCCGAGCGTCACGATCGCGCCGGTTGCGATACGCTGCGGCATAGGCAGGTCCGCAAACAGGGCAGGCAAGTGCGCGACGTCATAACCAAACGCCTGTTGGGCGAGGATCGCGATGGCGGCTAGCAGGACAAACCAGGCAACCACGAAAAACAGCCACATCGTGACTTCCCCACCCGGGACACATTCTCGCCATAGTTGCTATTGGAGAGCGGAACCGAGATCAAGGGGCGGGCGGGGTTGCCAGATGTTTCCGGTCGCGCGATCCACTGCCGGTTGCGTCAGTCGATTGGCGGAGAGCAGGGTGCCAGGTTTTCCCGGGGAGCGGGGCAAGGCCTGTAAGCCCGGATGGAGCAAAGCGCAATCCGGGGTCTGCGCGCGCAGAAACGCCCGTCCCGGATTAGGCTTCGCTCCATCCGGGCTACGGCACTGCGTGGGCCCCTTTCGGGGAGGCTAGCAGCAGGCGTCGGCGCGAGCCGGCGAGCCTCGGGCTATCATTTCCCGAGGAAGTTCGTGCGCATCTTGTCGGCGAACCAGACCACGAAGATCGCAGCGAACGAAAGAGCGAAGTACAGAGCCGCCCAGAGAAGTGCATTACTGGCGTTCGACATGACATCCTCCCTTGCATCAGAAATCGATCTGTTGCCGGGAAGGATAGCGGCAGCCGCGACCGCCGATTTGCGCAGGATCAATTTTTGCCGGGCTGCGGCGCAAATGGCCGGCGAGCCTTCATTCCGGGCCCACGATGGATTTGCGGCCTAGGAATGACGCAGCGAGTTACAGCCGAAACTCGTTGGTCAGCTCGCCGATGCCGTCGATCGCGACGGTCACGGAATTCACCGGCTCCTTCATCACCCCGACGCCGACCGAGGTGCCGACGGCGATGAGGTCGCCGGGAAGCAGGGTCATGTCGTGGGAGATTTTGCTGACCAGCTCCTGCGCGGTGAAGATCATGTCCGAGATCGGATAGTTCTGCCGCTCCGCGCCGTTGAGGATGGTGCGCACAACAAGCTTGGCCGGATCGAGGCCGGTTGCGATGACGGGGCCGAACGGGCCGTAATCATCGATGCCCTTGGCGCGGGCCCATTGCGGGAAAGTGGGATCGCTGGTCAGGATGTCGTTGGCGGTGATGTCGTTGACGCAGGTGTAGCCGAAGATGAAGCTGTCCGCTTCCGCCGGCGAGACGCGGGCGCAGGTCCGGCCGATGACGATGCCGAGCTCGCCCTCATAGGTGGTCTTGCCGTCGTAGTAAGAGGGGCGGCGGATCACGGCGCCCGGCGTCGTGATGGTGGTGGTCGCCTTCAGCAGATAGAGCGGCTCCGGCGGCTCGGGCTGGTTCAGCTTGGCGGCGAGCGCGTGGAAATTATTCCAGAGCGCGACGATCTTGCTGGGCGCGCAGGGCGCGAGCAGCTCGACCTCCGACAGCGCCAGCACCTTGCCGGTGGCTGCATGGCGGCCGAACATCTCACCCTCATACACGCTGATGCCTGATGGCGTCAGGGTGCCGAAGCCGGTCGCACCGGCATGGCGGAAGCGCAGCCATTGCTTCATCTCGCCCGCCATCACGCCACCGCCAGTGCACGGGGATCGGCGGGCGCGGAGACGCCGTCATAGAGGCCGGCGATGCGAGCACGCTGGGTCACCATCGCCAGCACCGAGTCGAGCGCGGGCGTGGCGATGCCGGTGAGGCGGCCCATCTCCTGCACCACGGTGACGAGCGGGTCGATCTCCATCGGACGGCCGCGCTCGAGATCCTGGAGCATCGAGGTCTTGTGCGCGCCGACCTTGCGGGCGCCCTCGATACGGCGCTCGACGTCGACGCGGAATTTGACGCCAAACGTCTCGGCGATGCCTTGCGTCTCCACCATGATCGCGCGCGACAGCGCACGCGTGGAGGGATCGGTGCAGATCACGTCGAGCGTTGCATGGGTCAGTGCGCTGATCGGGTTGAAGCAGACATTGCCCCAGAGTTTCAGCCAGATCTCGTCGCGGATGCGGTCGAGCACCGGCGCTTTCAGCCCGGCGGTGACGAAGAGATCGGCGAGGCGCTGCACGTCCGAGGTGATTTCGCCGGAGGGCTCGCCGAGCGGAAAATTGTTGCCGTAGACGTGGCGGATCACGCCGGGCGCTTCGATCTCGGTGGCGGGATAGACGATGCAGCCGATGGCGCGCTCGGCGCCGATCTCGCGCCACTGCCGTCCGCCGGGGTCGATGCTCTCCAGCGTCGAATTCTCGTATTGGCCGCCGTGCTTGTAGAAATACCAATAGGGGATGCCGTTGACTGCGGTGACGATGCGGGTGTGCTGCCCGAGCAGCGGCTGCATCTTCTCGATCACGCCGGTGATCGAATGCGCCTTCAGCGTGATGATGATGTAGTCCTGCACGCCGAGTTCGGCGGGATCGTCGGTGCAGCGCGGATGCACGGTGTGCTTCTCCTCGCCCGCGAGCAGGGTCAGCCCGCGCTCACGCATCGCGGCAAGGTGGGCGCCGCGCGCGACCAGGCTGACGTCGGCGCCAGCGCGTGCGAGCTGAACCCCGAGATATCCGCCGATCGCGCCGGCGCCGTAGATGCAGATCTTCATGAAATCCTCGCGGGTGTCCGGAATTTTGGGACGAAAGATCCGGTCCGGCTCGGAGAGGTCCGAGCCGGGGCCGGTAGTCGCAGGGGAAGTGTGACGCTTTAAGCTGCTGCTTGCGGCGAGCCGTTGATCGCTTCGTCAACGGCAGCAGCAATGTCGCGCATGCTGATGACGGAGACGAGGCTGTAATCGTCGATGACCGGCAGGTGACGGATGTGATTGCGGTTCATCAGATGCCGGACGTGCTCGATCGTGTCTGAGGAGCTGCAGGACACCAGCTGCTGCACCGACACGAGCTGCGAGACCTTGACGTTGATGGCGTTGGCACCATGCTCGGCGACGGCGCGCACCACGTCGCGCTCGGTGAACATGCCGACCGCGGTGTTGCCTTCGGAGCGGACCACGTCCTTGACCACCAGCGCGCTGATATTGTTGGCGCGCATCAGCTTGGCGGCGATACCCACCGTTTCGTTCATTCGCACCGTGACAACGCGCGGTGTCTTCTTGCGCAGAATGTCTCCGACCAGCATTGCAACCTCCCTAGGTGAATGACAGGGGAAGTGTGGTATACATAATGCCAATCGTCAAGCATTCGATTTGGCTGATCCGAAAATTCTTGCGGCAGCAATACTGACGTTTGTCATCGTGCCAAAAGGAAAAGGGGCGCATCGCTGCGCCCCTTTCGACCGATTGAAAGGCGTGTGGTCGCTACGCTGTCTCGGTCTTGGCGTTGCCGGTCTTGGCGGTGTCGGTCGCGGCGTTGGCGCTCTCGGCTTCCTTGCCGAGGATGAAGGAGCGGCGCAGCGGCTTGATCACGAACAGCGCCGTCAGCGCCGCCGTCGCGTTCAGCGCCACTGCGACCACGAACACGGCCTTCCAGCCGTACGTTGCCGAGATCACGCTGGCGAGCGGGACGAGCAGGGATGCCGTGCCTTTCGCGGTGTAGAGCATGCCGTTGTTGGTGGTTGCGTATTTCGAGCCGAACGTGTCGCCGCAGGTGGCGGGGAACAGCGAGTAGATTTCGCCGAACACGCCGAAGTACACCGCGGTCGCGAGCACGAACACGATCGGGATGTTTCCATAGGCCGACAGCGTCAGCAGCATCACCGCCGCGGTGCCGAACGCGATGAACATGGTGTGCTCGCGGCCGATCGTGTCGGAGACCCAGCCGAAGAAGGGACGTCCGAAACCGTCGAAGATGCGGTCGAGCGAGATCGCGAACGTCAATGCCGCCATCTGGAAGCCCGCGAGCGTCACCGGCGTGTCGGCGATCTTGAAGTCGTGCGCGATCGGGCCGATCTGTGCCGCGGTCATCAGGCCGCCGGAGGCGACCATGACGAAAACGAGATACATCACCCAGAAAATAGGGGTGCGCAGCACCTGCGGCGGGGTGAAGTCGATCTTGGTCTGCGGCAGATTGAGCTGCTTCTTCTTCGGCGGGATGGAGATCCGCGGCGGCTGGATGAAGAAGGCGAGCACGAACACGATCAGGCCCTGGCCGATGCCGAAGGTGAGGAACGCGTGCTGGTAGCCGCTCGTTACGATCATGGTCGCGATCGGCACAATGGTGAGCGCGGCGCCCGCGCCGAAGCCGGCGGCGGTCGCACCGGCGGCGAGGCCGCGGCGATCGGGAAACCATTTCAGCGCGTTGCCGACGCAGGTGCCGTACACCGCGCCGGCGCCCATGCCGCCGACGACCGCGGCGGCGTAAAGCAGGGCGAGCGAGTCAGCGTAGGAGTTGAGCACCCAGGACAGCGCGATCATGGCGCCGCCGAACATGACGACGATGCGCGGACCGTATTTGTCGACGAACCAGGCCTCGATCGGCACCAGCCAGGTCTCGGTGACGACGAAGATGGTGAAAGCGAGCTGGATCGCCGCGCGGCCCCAATGATACTTGGCGTCAATCGGATCGACGAACAACGTCCAGCCGTATTGCAGATTGGCGATCATCGCCATGCAGACGATGCCCATGGCGAGCTGGAACCAACGGAAACCGGTGCGAAGAGGCGCAGCTGTGACGGCGCCGTCCGTGCTGGAAATCATCAATAACCTCCCAACGCGCCTGATTGAATGCGACCTGGGATTGCAAGATGACCCAGTGTCGCAAATATTGTGGCTTATCGTCGCAAGCGCAGCGGGGACATTGGTATACCATATTCCAGAAGGCAAGCCCAATCTTGTGACGCAGCGCAAGAAAAGTGCGCGGTTCCTTCACGTCAGCGGTAGCCAAGGCGGGTTCTGCAAAAACGAAAACGCCCGGCCGTGAGGCCGGGCGTCGTGCTTGAAGGAGTGGTGGAGTGCGTCAGGCGGCGGCGGTCGATTTCGCGACCACGACCTTGCGCCAGGGCTTGAGCACCATGATCGCCAGCAGCGAAGCCAGGATGTTGGCGCCGGCCGCGATGATGAACACGCTGTCCCACGTGCCCGACGATTGCTGCATGTAGTTGGCGATCGGGACAAGCAGCGCGGCGGTGCCCTTTGCGGTGTAGAGCAGGCCCGCATTGGTGGTCGCGAACTTGGCGCCGAACGTGTCGGTGCAGGTCGAGGGGAACAGCGAGTAGATCTCACCCCAGGCGAAGAACACGAAGCCCGACAGCAACACGAACCAGAGCGGGTCGTGTCCCCAGAGGTAGAGCATCCAGATGCCGAAGCCTTCCATGCCGAAGGCGATGAACATCGTGTTCTCGCGGCCGATCATGTCGGAGATCCAGCCGAAGAACGGACGCGTCAGACCGTTGAGCACGCGGTCGATCGTGGCTGCGAACGTCACCGCGGTCATCGTCACCGCCATCAGCGTCACCGGAACGCTGTCGACCTTCCAGTCGACTGCGATCGGCTTCAGGTTCGCCGTCACCATCAGGCCGCCGGCGCCGACGATCACGAACATGAAGTACATCAGCCAGAAGATCGGCTGGCGCAGCACTTCGGTCGGCTGATAGTTGCGGCGGGTCTGTTGCAACGCAGCGTTCTGCACAACGGGAGGCACCTGTCCGGCCTTCGGCGCGTAGAGGAAGAAGGCGAGGATGCAGATGATGATGCCCTGGCCGAGCCCGAAATACAGGAAGGTGGTCTGGAATCCGCTGTCCTTGATCATGGCCTGAATCGGCGCAACCGTGAGCGCGGAGCCCGCGCCGAAACCGGCCGCCGTGATGCCGGCAGCAAGACCGCGCTTGTCGGGAAACCATTTCAGCGCATTGCCGACGCAGGTGCCGTAGACGCCGCCGGCGCCGATGCCCGCGATGATCATGCCGAGATAGAAGCCGTTGAGCGTGGTGGCTTGCGCATTGATCGCCCAACCGATGGCGCAGAGCACGCCGCCGACGAGCACGACGATGCGCGGGCCGTATTTGTCGACGAACCATCCTTCGACCGGCACCAGCCATGTCTCGAACAGTACGAAGAGCGTAAAGGCCCATTGGATCGAGGCGCGATCCCAGCCGAACTTTTTCTGGATGTCGGGGACGAAGAACGTCCAGCCGTATTGATAATTGGCGATCATCACCATCGCCGCTACACCGACCGCCAATTGCGTCCAGCGATACGTGTCGCTAACCCGCGCGGCGGTTGGAACCGTTGCCTGCACCATGTCCGTCATAAAGCCTCCCGTGGCGCCTCTAATTTTTCTACGAGCGCTGGAGGGGCATTCTTGTATTCATTATGCCAAGGTTCAAGCGCTGGTCCGATCACCGTGCGCAAATGCCGCAGGACCTTCATCGGTTGCGGCTGTGACTCGGGACAACGCAAATAGAAATGGCCCCGTCCTGCGGGGCCATTCATCAAAAGTAGTATGTGGACGGTTCTGAAACCGGCGCGTCGCGCTTGCCGCGCGGGAGGCGCTGCTTACAGGCCGAAGCGGGGCAGGTCGCCGTTGTGATTCGAAATCTCGGCGCTCGCCATCAGGAAGCGATCGACTGCGGCCAGGAAGCGGGTGAACAGCGAGGCGGAGGGGGCGAGCGCGACGGAAGCGGTCTTGGACATCTGAATTCCCTTTCTCGAGACGGTCAGTGATGCTGTCTCATTTCGAAGGGCAATCTACGTATACCAGATGCCAGTGTCCATGCATGCCATTGCATAGCAGCATGCATGCTCCCGCATTGCAGCATAGTGATCCGTTAAAGGGACCGAACCGAGCTCAAAATTGCCAGCCGGGCTGCTGGAATTGCGAGATCGGCCCCAAAAGGCCCCCATTACGGAGGCAAAAGAGCGCGGACAGAGCGGCGCGCGGGTTCCAAATCCAACCGCACCGCAACATTCAAGGTCTTGGCAGGCCCAGCCAAAGCCGTTAGTGGTCTGCCCCCTTTTCCAATCAACTGTCAGAGTGGTTCATGTCGAGCGCCTCGCCCGCCGTCTCGATCGGCATCGATTTTGGGACCAGCAACACGGTCGTCGCGATCGCGGCGGACGATCGCCGGGTCGAGGCCATCCGCTTCGATCACGGCGGCCAGCGCCACAGCGTCTACGTCTCGGCGCTGTGCTTCTGGGAGGATCGGCCGGGCGCCGGCGCCCAGGCCGAAGGCGGTCCATGGGCCATCGAGACGTTCCTCGAAGGCCGCCACGTCTACCGCTTCCTGCAGTCGTTCAAGACGTTTGCGGCGAGCTCCAGCTTCAACACCACGCAAGTGTTTCGGCAGCGCTTCAAGTTCGAGGACATTCTGGCGGCGTTCCTGCGCACGCTGGCGCGCCATGGCGGCGAAAAGTTCGGCTTCGAGACGTCCAACATCACAGTCGGCCGCCCGGTGCGGTTCGCCGGCGGCAATCCCGACGAAGCGCTGGCGATGCAGCGCTATCGGGCCGCGTTCGAACGCCTCGGCGCCGGCCACGCGCGCTATGTCTACGAGCCCGTGGGCGCGGCGTTCTCCTTCGCCCGACGGCTGGAGCGTGATGCCACCCTGCTGGTTGCGGATTTCGGCGGCGGCACCAGCGATTTCTCGGTGATGCGCTTTTCGCGCGCGGGAGGAGCCTTGCGCGCCGAGCCGCTTGGACACGCCGGCATCGGCATTGCCGGCGACACCTTCGATTACCGCATCGTCGACCACGTCGTCTCGCCGCGGCTGGGAAAAGGCTCCAGCTTCCGCTCGTTCGACAAGGTGCTGCCGGTCCCCACCGGCCACTACACCAACCTCGCGCGCTGGCATCAGCTCGCGATGATGAAGAGCAATGGCGATCTGCGCGAGCTTCGGGAGCTTGCGCGCAGCGCGCTGAAGCCGAAGCTCCTTGAAGATTTCATCACCATCGTCGATCTCGACCTCGGCTTTTCGCTCTACCGCGCGGTATCCGACGCCAAGGTCGCGCTGTCGGCGCGGGACGAGGTGGACTTCCGCTTCAAGGGGGGCGGCGTCGACATCGGTGCGACCATCACACGGAAGAATTTTGAATCCTGGATTGCCGACGACATCGCCCGGCTGGGTGCCACCGTCGACAAGGTGCTAAGCGAAGCGGGCATCACCGCGCGCGAGGTGGAGAAGGTGTTCTTGACCGGCGGGACTTCCTTCGTTCCGGCCGTCAGAAAGCTGTTTGCCGAGCGGTTCGGTAACGAACGGCTGATGTCGGGCGACCAGTTCGAGTCGATCGCCTACGGCCTTGCGCTGATCGGACACAGCCCCGACCCCGATCGATGGACCGCAAGCGGTGGGATTACGCCGAAGGCGGGCGCGTAGCCCAGCAACAGCCGCCATTGCTTGGCTGCTCGCAATGACGACGGAGAGCTGTCATCAGTGCCGTAGGGTGGGCAATGGCGCGGAGCGCCGTGCCCACCATCTTTCCGAGGTTGAGAGAGCATCGGTGGGCACGCTGCGCTTTGCCCACCCTACGATACTGATTTCGCCGCTACTGATTGATCTCCGGCTCCACGAGCCTTGCGAGGCTTCGCAGCGATTCCTGCCAGCCGAGATAGCAGGCCTCGGGCGGGATGACGTCAGGGATGCCGGCCTGGGTGATGTCGACCTCGGTGCCGACCGAGACCTTCTTCAGCATCACGGTCACCTGGATTTCGCCGGGTAGATTTGGGTCGTCGAACTTGTCGGTGTAGCGGAGACGTTCGCCGGGGACGAGCTCGAGATATTCGCCGCCGAAGGCGTGGCTGTTGCCCGTCGTGAAATTCCGGAACGACATCTTGAACGTGCCCCCGACCTTGGGCTCGAGGTGATGGACGGTGCAGGTAAAGCCGTTCGGCGGAAGCCATTTCGCCAGCGCATCCGCCTCGAGGAAGGCGCGATAGACTTTCTCCGGACTGGTCGAGAGAACGCGGTGCAGACGTACAGTGCTGGGCATGTTCCTTCATCCTCTTGCATCGATGGGTCCGACCTTGGCGTCTACGGCCCATTCATGTCTCAAGGACGACCGGGATGCCGCCGATCCGACATGGCGTTGCAGATAAACGGGGGCCGCCGAAACCGGCGGCCCTTGATGCTGTTTTTGTTGTCGTCTTGGAACTTATCTTGGACGTTGTTTTGGATCGGTTTGCCGCTCACCGCGTCCAGTCTTCACCCGCGCACAACGTTCCCATGCAGCCCCGGACGTTGAGACTGCCGGATGGCAGCAAGGTGACGGTGCTCGCATAGGTCTTTCCGTCGTCGGCATTGTAGATCCTGCCCGACCATTGATTGGCGCCGGCCGCCTGCATGTCGATGAACAGGGAGATGCCGACGATCTTCCGGGCGCGCAATGCAGGATCGGCGTTATGGTCGTCGAGCTGCGCCTTGCCCGTCTTCTTATCGATCGGCTCCTTCAGCCAGACGACCCGGCCGCATAGCGCATTGCCGCAACGGCTCACCTTGATCCTCGCGTCGCCCGACTGTGTCAGCCAGACGCCGGCGGGACCGCTGGCCGTTGCGGCTTCGGCGTTTCCAAGCGGGGAGATGGACAACAGCGCTGCGAGCAGGTGCCGGACGAGGGTGGAACGCATGGGGGCTCCATATTGGATCAATTGTCATGAAATATTTCATGATAAACGATCAATATATCGCGCTTAAGGTTGAGTCAATCGCGCGGAACATGCATATTGGGGGTGGGTGGTTGCCTGGAAATTGCGGAGTGCTTGTAGATGGGTGTGGTGGAGATATCGGTACGTGAGGCCCGGCAGAGCTGGTTCCGGCGTCTCGATCTTGCGTTCTGGGCGATCTGGGCGGCACTGCCGGTGGTGGTGTGGCTCGCCTATCTCCGGAGCACGACCGCCTCCGCCTCGATCGCGGCGAGCCTTGGGCCCGACCAGGTGAAATGCGCAGGCCTTGTCGCCAATCCACTCGAGATGTCGCGCCCGGGACAGCTGTTGTTCTGGACGCTATTTGCGCTTCAGCTCTCGTTCTTCGCCGTGTTGATCGGCATCCTGCACCGTATGGTGCACCGATTCGCACGCGGCCGGATCTTCGCGTCCGAGACGCTTCAGGGCGTGTGGTGGATGGGGATCATTCTGGTGATCTGGCCGTTCATCGACCTGATCACCAGCAACGCGGTGGCTTATGCCTTGCACGAGATCGGCGACGTCAAGTTCTTCCTGCCGTCCTACAACGTCGACATCGGCACGATCGCGGGCGGGATGTTCCTGATGGCGCTGAAATTCGTCATCGAGCACGCCATCCTGCTGCAGTCCGAAAACGAGCTGACGATCTGAGGTGAATGCTTGTGCCGATCGTCGTGAACCTCGATGTCATGCTTGCGAAGCGGAAGCGCCGCCTCGGGGACCTCGCCGACGCAATCGGCATTTCCATCCAGAACCTGTCGGTCCTGAAAACGGGCAAGGCGAGGGCGATGCGCTTCTCGACCCTGGCCGCGATCTGCCGCGAGCTCGATTGTCAGCCCGGAGACATCCTCGAATATGTCGCAGGCGAGGAGGGCAGCGATGAGGATGCAGGCGAGGGGAGCTGAGCTCACACCTGGCGAGCCTTGTCCGCCTTCGTGCTGCACGCGAGAACCTGAAACACATCCCCCATGTGCAACGGTTGGCCGTTTGCGCGCTCAATTGAATCGAGCTCGCCTGGTGCGAGATCTACCTCGCGGCCGGCCGGACGACCGATCCGTCAGATCGTTGCCACATCCTGCGGCGTCATCGTGAAGGCGAGCCGGTAGCGGCCGATCGTCGGATTGTCCTGCGCGCCCAGAGCGCCAAGCGCCGCCGGCGAAAGTCGGTCGGCGGTCACCTGCTCGATCGCGTCGGCATCGTAACCCGACAGCAGCATGATCCAGTCGGCGGCGCCGTCCTTGCCGCGGATCTGCTGCTCGGTGGTGGGCGAGCTGGTCCGGGGCGTGTCGGTCAGGAGGAGGTGCGCGCCCGTCAGTCCCCGCATCTGCGCCAATGTGCCGAGCGTCTCCGAGAGATGTGTCTGCAACTCCACCTCGCGCCCGGCCTCCGGCGAAAGCCGGACGGTGGCGAGCGAGGTCGCGACGCCACCGCCAAAGCTGGCGGCGACGCGGCACTGGCTGCGCACCATGCCGAGATGGTGCGGCATCATCTTGGTCGACCACGGCGTCGGCGCGTTGAGCCGGTCGAGATATCCCTTCGACGTGAGCACCTCGTACCGCTCCAGCTCGTACAGCACGAAGAAGCCGTCAGTGTCCGTCGTGCTGGTCCAGCGCGATCCGCGCCGGAAGCCGGGAATGCTCATCCGCTCGGGAAAATGTTCGTGGGAATGCCAGTCGCCGAACTCCGCGCGCTGCTCGGGGCGGACGCTCCACCACATCGCGACGGCGGCCTTGCCAAGCAGTGACATGCTGACCTCCCTGTTTTCCAGCACTTTGCCTTGACGCCAACGGAGGAAGCAAGTCGTTCACGCTTCCAATCCGACCCCGTACTGTCAGGTGTGATCTGCTATCCCTTCGGGGCGGAGCCGGCACGTGTGGAGCTTGGCAGTCTTTCGGTGCACACAGTCGATTGGCTGGAGGGAGAGTGGTGCGGGTCTTCCGCGAGCAACTTGCCGGCGGCGTACGGTGTGCGCTCGATAGCGCGGCATCGCATCGACGCTCTCGGGCCAGCACAGTTAGCCGACACTAAATCGCGGCTGCGAACGCGCAACTCACCTTGCCTCAGGCGCCTTTCGGGCCTGAATTCGCAAAGTCCGAATTGTTCCGCCGAAGCCCATGAGGCATTAAATCCCGCCAAGCCTTGCAACTGGCGCCGATGAGGTATACGTTGGTGCTGTTCGTTCAGCCGCTGTGCCTTGTTGAATGCGCCCGCGGGCTCCTTTTCCAGAGACATCGACGAATTGAATCTGGTTCTGCGTGAGTGTCACGCGGAATGTGCGCGTATGCGCTTTGGAGAAGAATAATGACGACAGGTACCGTGAAGTGGTTCAACGGCCAAAAGGGCTTTGGATTCATTCAGCCCGACGACGGCGGCAACGATGTGTTCGTTCACATCAGCGCAGTCGAGCGGGCTGGTCTCTCAGGTCTCGCCGAGGGCCAGAAGGTCAACTTCGAGGCCAAGACCGACAAGATGCGAGGCAAGGTCAGCGCAGAGAATCTATCGCTGGCCTAAGATCCTGCGCCGTTTCACGGATGTACTGAAACGGCCACGCTGCCCGCTCGATCCCAGGGATTGAGCGGGTTTTGTCCGTTGCGGGAGTGGGTGAAGCATGAGCGGCAAGAAGTCGGCTGAACCGTCACCCCAAAGCATTGCGCGTACCAACCGTCAGCGTTTGGCTGCCGAGGAGGGAACGCGGGCAATGGCGGACGTCGAGAGACAGGCCGTCGATGTTCGCAAGAACATGGCGCGGCTTCGCGAACTGCGCGAAGCCAAGGAAGCGGCCGACGCAACTCTTCAAGCATCGCTGCCGGCACCAACCCTGACGAAGCGCAAGAGAAAGCTGACGCGATAGTCGAATTCAACTGCGTCGACGAAAATCTGGAGAGGGCCGGTCACATGCCAAAGAGTGCGGATCGTGCCTAGGATCAAGTCGGACAGCGGCGGCACAATCACCTTCTTTCTCGCGCTTGGCGCAGGCCGGCAGATGTGCCGCCTTGCGACCACGTTCCAGACGCAGAAGCAGGCCTTCAGCTATCTTCAGAAATACCGGACGGAATTCGAGCGCATCGCGCGGAGCCGATTGGCCTCCGGGGAGCTCGAAGACGGGATCGTCGTGCTTTCGATGCTCTAAAGCATGACCCGGACCCGAAGGGCCGCGTTAGCGCAAAGTGCGAAGCGGTTTTCCGAAAAGATCATGCTCAAACAATAACCTAAAGCGCGTTGACGATTCATTCCGATCTCATCGCGCTTTCGGTCAGGCGTCGATTTCGACGCGACGCGCTCAGCGCCAGCCTTCATCGCGCGGATGCAACATCGTGACCCGGCAGGGAACGCGTCCTATTCAGAGCGGTCCTTCGGCTCGGCCTCGCGGGCCAGTCGCTCCGCTTTCAGCCGCTCGCGATTCTCGTTGAAGGAGTGCTGGTCCTTCGCATAGTCATTGATCGGCTTCTGCGTTTTGACAGGCTTGAACGCCTTGTTGGCTTCACGCTTGGCCCGATCCGAGGATTGATCTCTCAACATTTCGACCTCGTTTTGATCAACAAGCTGTGACAGGACAGGTGCTGGCCGACGCCTCCCACCGCAAACGCTGTGCGTAGGCTTGCTACCTTTCGGGGCGAGAAGAAGGCCAATTCTGCAGCGTTGCGCAGATGCTTTTGCGATGTGTTTCAGTCACTCGCCTTGGCGGCTGCGTTGCTCGTACGTCGGGATAGCACGCCGGCTTAGACAACAATGGCACGCCGCCGCTTTTGTTCCAAGGACCCTGCGGACTGGCGCCAGGTTTGCGATAGTGCGATTGTCCCGCCGCAATGTCAGGAGATGTGTAATGCTCGGTGTGAACGACGGGGAGACAATCCCCGCGAAGGAAAGGCCGCAAAGGTCTCAAAGATGGACCGGTGAAGATGCATGGGCGGCTTACCAGCTTCCCTTCAACGATCTGCTCTTCCGTTCACAATCCGTACATCGGGAGCATTTTGACCCAAATCGCGTGCAGTTGAGCCGGCTGCTGAACATCAAGACAGGTGGTTGTCCGGAAGACTGCGGCTACTGCAGCCAGTCGTCGCATCATGCGACCGCTCTTGCAGCCTCCAAGTTGATGGAGGTCGGGAAGATCGTTGCCGAGGCACGCAAGGCAAAAGACAGCGGCGCGACGCGTTATTGCATGGGCGCGGCCTGGCGCAATCCGAAGCCGCGCGACATGGATGCCATTGTCGAGGTCGTCGGAGCCGTGAAGGAGCTCGGGCTCGAGACCTGTATGACGCTCGGCATGCTCGACCGGGATCAGGCCGACCGGCTGAGTGCTGCCGGGCTTGATTACTACAATCACAATATCGATACCTCGGAGCGCTTCTATCCGAGCGTTACCTCCACCCGCACGTTCGCCGATCGTCTCGATACGCTGGAGCATGTCCGCGAGGCCGGCATGAAAGTGTGCTGCGGCGGAATTCTCGGCATGGGTGAGAGCGAACAGGACCGCGTCGACATGCTGGTCACGCTCGCCAACCTCCCGGAAGCGCCGGAGAGCGTGCCGATCAACATGCTGATCCCGATTCCGGGAACGCCGATGGCGAAGGCGACGCCGATAGGTCCGATCGAGTTCGTGCGCATTGTCGCGCTGGCGCGTATCATGATGCCGGCCTCATTCGTGCGACTCTCGGCGGGGCGGTCGGCGATGACCGACGAGATGCAGGCGCTGTGCTTCTTTGCCGGCGCAAACTCGATCTTTGTCGGCGACACGCTGCTGACGGCGGGCAATCCGCAGGACGAAGCCGATCGAAAGTTGTTCCGCCGGCTCGGACTGGAGGCGCTCTGAAGCGTGATCCCTCTGGAAAGCCACTGTGCGCTTTCCGGATTAGAGCGTTTTCGAGCGAAGTGGATGCCGGTTCGCGTCAAGAAAACGCATCAAAACAAGAATCTAGAGCCCCGTTCCGATTCCATCGGAACGGGAAAGACTCTAGCCAACGCCAGACAAAGAAAGGCCGCCGAAATCGGCGGCCCTTCGTCTTCTCTGATGGTCCCGCTTACTCAGCAGCCTGCTTCTGCGGCGGGGCGAGAGAGGTCCGTTATGCGGGAGCCGGAACCGCCGGATCCTTCACCAGCGCAAAGGCTGCAGCGGCCAAAAGGCAGAGGAGCCCGGCGAGAAGAAACGCCGGCACATAAGTCCCTAGCGTATCTCTGCTGACGCCCGCGGCAAATGCCATCAGGCCAACGCCGAGCTGGTGGGCGGCAAAAATCCAGCCGAAGACCACCGGCCCCATCTCCCGCCCAAACGTACCGACCGTCAACTTCACCGTAGGCGGAACAGTCGCGATGAAATCCAGGCCGTAGAGTATCGCGAACGCGCTCATCGCTCCCAACGTTGCGTTGGACTCCACGAGCCAGATCAACGCAAGTCCGCGAAAGCCGTAATAGATCGCCAGCAGCCATCGGTTGTCGTAGCGGTCGGACAGCAATCCCGATCCGATCGTACCGATCAG
Organism: Bradyrhizobium sp. MOS001; assembly: GCF_004634465.1. Taxonomy (NCBI): domain Bacteria; kingdom Pseudomonadati; phylum Pseudomonadota; class Alphaproteobacteria; order Hyphomicrobiales; family Nitrobacteraceae; genus Bradyrhizobium; species Bradyrhizobium sp. MOS001. The sequence goes on along the minus strand of NZ_SPVJ01000011.1, from coordinate 95,412 downwards.
ATCGAACACCCCGATCATGGCGAGCAAACCTGCTGATGTCACGACCGGCAAGCCGAGATCGCCGCAGAATGGCACGAAGTGTGTCGATGTCAGCCCGTAGCTGGATACACCGCAGATGAGGAACGTCAGCGCCAGCACCCAGAACACCAGACGGGTTGATGCCAGGCGCAGGCCCCGGAAACTGATTGCCGCAAAGTTCTGCGCGGGAATTGCGGGCACCGGCGGCATCGCCGTCTCTCCGAGTGGCGCCAGCCCCAATTCCTGGGGGCGGTCCTTCCCGAGCAGCAGAAAGAGGACGAGCGAGACGAGAAGACCGAATCCGGACGGAACAAGCGCGACGCGCCAGCCCCAATTCTCGGCGATCCACGCGCCCAGCGGCATGAAGATCAAAGTGCCGGTTGCGATTGATCCGTTCGGGAGGCCGACCACCAATCCCCGATGGGTCGTGAACCAGCGTACCGAGATGACCGCGGCAAGTTGCAGGGCCGTGAGCCCCGGCGCGATGCCGAGAATAAGCCCGAGGCCGAGCCACATTTCGAACCGGTTCGTCATGACGATCGTCAGCAGCGGTCCGGCCAGCGCCAGCGTTCCGGCGATCGACAGCATCATCCGCGGACCGTAGCGGAGCATCAAGCCGCCGGCGAACGGCGCCGCCAGTCCGAACAGCGCGAAGCGAAGTCCTTGCGATGCAGACAACTCGCTCATGCTGACGCCGATGTCAGAAGCGATCTCCCGCATCAGGACGCTGGGCACGCCGAGCGCCGAGCTTGCAAATAGCGAATAGAGAAATCCCAGTGCAGCCATCACCCAGCCGTAATGGATGTTTCGCGCTGCCGCATGCCGTGCGATGAATTCAGCAAGCATGGCCAAATCCCTTCGATGAAATGAATTTTCTGAAAAAGCCGAAGGCTATGCCGGAGCTCGCCGACGAAACCGGCGGCCTTTTGTCTCGAGATAATCACCTCGATCGTGCTGCGAAGTGCTCGTCGCCGCGCAAAACATTCACTTTTCGGATGATGGCATAATACCCCTGTTTTGCCCGACGTGTCAAAAGAGGTTTCGTGAAATACGAAATCGTTTAAAGCCAACAGGTTAGCTACTGTGCATGGGGTTGTTTTTCCATTTTTTAGTCACAGCCGCGACCGCACGGTCTTCTGAAGCAAAAAGGGCCGCCCCTTCGGGCGGCCCTTTCGTCTCGTTCAACGTGGTGCGGCTTACTCAGCGGCCTGCTTCTGCGGCGGCTCGAGCGCGCCGGACTTGTGGATGTCGGCGACCTGGTGATCGCTGAAGCCGAGCACGCTGCGCAGGATCTCGTCGGTGTGCTCGCCGAGCAGCGGGGAGCGCTCCACCTCGCTCGGGCTATCCGACAGCTTGATCGGATTGCCGACCGAGATGTACTTGCCGCGGGTCGGGTGATCGACCTCGACCACGGTGCCGGTGGCGCGCAGCGACTGGTCCTCGGCGATCTCCTTCATCGACAGGATCGGGCCGCAGGGGATGTCGTCCTTGTTGAGGATTTCCATCGCCTCGAACTTGGTCTTGGTCATCGTCCACTGTTCGATGCGGGCGAAGATCTCGTTGAGGCGCGGCAGGCGGACGGCCGGCTTGGAGTAGTTCGGATCGGTCTTCCAGGTGGGCTCGCCGATCACGTCGCAGATCTTCTCCCAGACCGGGGCCTGGGTGATGAAGTAGATGTAGGCGTTAGGATCGGTCTCCCAGCCCTTGCACTTCAGGATGCGGCCGGGCTGGCCACCGCCGGAATCGTTGCCGGCGCGCGGCACGGCGTCGCCGAACGGAATGCCTTCGCCGAACTGGCTGTATTCCTTGAGCGGACCATGCGCGAGGCGCTGCTGGTCGCGCAGCTTGACGCGGGCGAGGTTGAGCACGCCGTCCTGCATCGCGGCGGTGACCTTCTGGCCCTTGCCCGAATGCGTGCGCTGATAGAGCGCGGTGACGATGCCGAGCGCCAGGTGCAGGCCGGTGCCGCTGTCGCCGATCTGCGCGCCGGTGACGAGCGGCAGGCCGTCGCGGAAGCCGGTGGTCGAGGCGGCGCCGCCGGTGCACTGCGCGACGTTCTCATAGACCTTGCAGTCTTCGTAGGGGCCAGGGCCAAAGCCCTTGATCGAGGCGACGATCATCTTCGGGTTGATCGCCTGGATCTTCTCCCAGGGGAAGCCCATGCGGTCGAGCACGCCGGGGCCGAAGTTTTCGACCAGCACGTCGCACTTCTTGATCAGCTCGGTGAGGACTTCCTTGCCCTTGGGGTTCTTGGTGTCGAGCGTGATCGAGCGCTTGTTGTGGTTGAGCATGGTGAAATACAGGCTGTCCACGTTCGGGATGTCCTGCAGCTGGCCGCGGGTGATGTCGCCCACGCCCGGACGTTCCACCTTGATCACGTCGGCGCCGAACCATGCCAGCAGCTGCGTGCAGGTCGGTCCGGACTGGACGTGGGTGAAGTCGAGAATGCGAACGCCCTTGAGCGCTTTGGTCATCGTGTTGCTCCGTATACTCTGTCTGCCCCCGCAAACCGCAGGGAATTAAGGGTTGAAGGGGAGGACTTACTTTTTCTTCTGCAGAACGCTCTGCGGATTGAGGTTGCCGATGCGGCCGCTCTCCGAGCCCGCGGCCGGATCGATCACCGCGTTGATGAGCGTCGGCTTGCCCGAGGCCATCGCCTCGTTGACGGCGCGCTTGAGCTCGTCGGGCGAGGTGGCATTCACGCCGACGCCGCCGAAGGCTTCCATCATCTTGTCGTAGCGCGCGCCCTTGACGAACACGGTCGTCGCCGGATCGGCATTGACGCTGTTGATGTCGGTGCCGCGATAGATGCCGTCATTGTTGAAGATGACGACGCAGATCGGCAGGTTGTAGCGGCAGATGGTCTCGACCTCCATGCCGGAGAAGCCGAAGGCCGAGTCGCCTTCCACCGCGAGCACGGGATGGCCGGTCTCGAGCGCAGCCGCGATCGCCTGGCCCATGCCGATGCCCATCACGCCCCAGGTGCCGACGTCGAGGCGCTTGCGCGGCCTGTACATGTCGATGACGCCGCGGGCGAGGTCGAGCGTGTTGGCACCCTCGTTGACGAGGATCGCCTCGGGATGGTCCTTGATCACGTTCTTCAGCACGCCGAGCGCACCGTGATAGTCCATCGGCGACTTGTTGTTCATGAGCTTCGGCGCCATCTTGGCGACGTTCTCGTCACGCTTGGACACGATGGCCTTGGTCCATTCGGCCGGCGGCGCGGTCCAACCCGTGCTGATCGCCTGATTGAAGGCGGAGACGACCGAGCCGATGTCGCCGACCACGGGCGCGACGATCTCGACGTTGGAGTCCATCTCGCGCGGCTCGATGTCGACCTGGATGAACTTCTTCGGGGTCTCGCCCCAGCTCTTGCCCTTGCCGTGCGAGAGCAGCCAGTTCAGCCGGGCGCCGATCAGCAGCACGACGTCGGATTCTTTCAGCACCGTGGAGCGCGCGGCGCCAGCGCATTGCGGATGCGTGTCGGGGAGGAGGCCCTTGGCCATGCTCATCGGCAGGAACGGCACGCCGCTCTTCTCGACGAACGACTTGATCTCTTCATCGGCCTGCGCGTAGGCCGCGCCCTTGCCGAGGATGATGAGCGGACGCTTCGCCGCCTTGAGCACGTCGAGCGCGCGCTTGATCGAAGCGGGCGAGGGGATCTGTGCGGGCGCGGCGTCGATCACCTTGACCAGCGACTTCTGGCCGGCATCGGCGTTCATCACCTGGCCGAACAGTTTTGCCGGCAGGTCGAGATAGACGCCGCCCGGACGGCCCGAGACCGCGGCGCGGATGGCGCGGGCGAGACCGATGCCGATGTCCTGGGCGTGCAGCACGCGATAGGCCGCCTTGCACAGCGGCTTGGCGATCGCGAGCTGGTCCATCTCTTCGTAGTCGCCCTGCTGGAGGTCGACGATCTCGCGCTCGGAGGAGCCCGAGATCAGGATCATCGGGTAGCAGTTGGTGGTGGCGTGCGCGAGCGCGGTGAGACCGTTGAGGAAGCCGGGCGCCGACACCGTGAGGCAGATGCCCGGCTTCTTGGTGAGGTAACCGGCGATGCCTGCGGCGTAACCGGCGTTCTGCTCGTGGCGGAAGGAGATCATACGAATGCCTTCGGCCTGCGCCATGCGGCCCAAATCCGTGATCGGGATGCCCGGCACATTATAGATGGTGTTGATGCCGTTCAGCTTGAGCGCGTCGATGACGAGATGAAAGCCATCCGTCAATTCCTGCTCGGTGCCCGGTGCTTCGGACTTGGTCGCGGTATTCAGCATGGGCCTTGTCTCCCTGGTCTCATATGCCGTTTTAGGCTTTGTGGGCGAATGGCTCGCCCTTCTGGTGAACGTTGCTAGGTGAACAGTTCTTGACCGTGCGCTTCGACGTAAGCGGCAAGGCCAAGGGTGTGGTCGCGGGCGCGCTTCTCGGCGAGCTCGGTGTCGCGCGCTTCCAGTGCTTCGATCATGCTGAGATGCTCGGGCAGCGAAGTGGCGGTGCGATCCTTGCGTCCGATGGTGAGCTGGCGGTAGCCGCGCACGTGCAGCAGCAGGTCGTTGGTGAGATCGACCAGCACCGGCGATTCCGACAGCGAGATCAGCGCCTGATGAAAGGCGATGTTGGCGCGCGAATATTCCTCGACGTGATCCTCGGGCAGGCGGTCCTTGCCGAAATCCTTGAAGTAGTCGCGCAGCGCCGTGATGTCTTTCTTGCGTGCGGTGGTGGTGATCAGGCGGGCCGCCATGCTCTCCAGCGCCGCCCAGGCGCGGATCATGTCGACGATCTCGCTCTTGGTTCTGCGCACCACCATGATGCCGCGGCGCGGAACCGTCTTCACGAAGCCGTCCTGCTCGAGCATCGCGATGGCTTCGCGGATCGGGGTGCGGCTGACACCCAGGCGTTCGGACAGCGCGCGCTCGTCGAGCATCACCGGCTCGGGCGTCGAGTAGATGTCCATCTTGAGGATGGCTTCCTTCAAGGCGTCATACGCCTTGTTCTTGAAGCTGCTCTCCGGGGCAATACGAACGATTGCGATATCTGCCTCGGTCATGTTCGGCAACGCCTTGGTTGGTTTCCGCAGTGACACGACGAATCTCCTCCAGTGGGAGTCGTCTTTTACAGGATTATTAACTGGAAAGTTTTTGGCATACCACATGCCAGAATGTCAAGCTGGCTATTTTTTGCGGCGTTCTAAGTCATGCAGCAGCTTGACAAGTTGGCTTCTGGCATACCAAATGCCATCGCCAGCCATTTTTGATCCAAAGCGGCGGAGTAATGTGGGCTTTATGCCACTCCGTTCCGCGACATGGAACAGAGCGCGGCGAATGGCAAGCATCACGGGCAGCCGCTACACGCGCGCGCTTTGAAAGAACGAACTGAGGTCAAGGGAGAAGCCATATGTCCAATTCCAAAGATGCCGTCCGCAAAGTGCTCGACCAGGTCAAGGCGGACAACCGCACCAGCCTGACCGCGCCGGAAGGCAAGCTGGTCTGCGACGCCTACGGCATTCCGGTGCCGAAGGAGGGCGTGGCCAGGTCGGCGGGTGAGGCCGGCAAAATGGCCTCCTCGATGGGCTTCCCAGTGGTGATGAAGATCGTCTCGCCGGACATTCTCCACAAGACCGAAGCTGGCGGCGTCATCGTCGGCCTCAAGACGGCCGAGGATGCCGAGAAGGCCTACGAGACCATTCTCTCCAACGCCAAGAAGTACAAGTCCGATGCCAAGATCGAGGGCGTCCAGGTGCAGCAGATGCTGGCCGGCGGCACCGAGGTCATCGTCGGCTCGATCACCGACGGCTCGTTCGGCAAGCTGGTCGCTTTCGGCCTCGGCGGCGTGCTGGTCGAAGTCTTGAAGGACATTACCTTCCGCCTCGCGCCCGCGACCAAGGAAGACGCGCTGTCGATGCTCGACGGCATCCAGGCGCATGAGATTTTGAAGGGCGTTCGCGGCGGCGAGGCGGTGAATCGTACGGCGCTCGCCGACGTCATCGTCAAGGTCTCGCAGCTCGTCACCGATTTCCCCGAGATCGTCGAGCTCGATCTCAACCCGGTGTTCGCGACGGCCAAGGACGCGATCGCCGCCGACGTGCGCATCGTCGTCGACTTCGCCTATGTGCCCAAGCCGAAGCCGCGCCCGACCGAAGAGATCGTCGCGGCCATGAGCCGCATCATGCAGCCGAAGGCGGTCGCCGTGGTCGGCGCCTCCGCCGAGGACGGCAAGATCGGCAACTCCGTGATGAAGAACCTCATCAACGGCGGCTACAAGGGCGACATCTATCCGATCCACCCCAAGGCCGCCGAGATCCTCGGCTACAAGGCCTACAAGAGCGTGAAGGACGTGCCGGGCGTGATCGACACGGCCGTGTTCGCGATCCCCGCGAAGTTCGTCGCGGCGGCGCTCACCGAATGCGGCGAGAAGAAAATCCCGGGTGCGGTTCTGATTCCGTCGGGCTTCGCCGAAGCCGGCGCGCCGGAGCTTCAGGCCGAGATCGTCGAGGTCGGCAAGAAGTACGACATCCGCCTGATGGGGCCGAATATCTACGGCTTCTATTATACGCCGGCCAATCTCTGCGCGACCTTCTGTACGGCCTATGACGTCAAGGGCCACGCCGCGCTGTCGTCGCAGTCGGGCGGCATCGGCATGGCCATCATCGGCTTCTCGCGCTCGGCCAAGATGGGCGTCTCGGCGATCGTCGGCCTCGGCAACAAGTCCGATATCGACGAGGACGATCTGCTCGCCTTTTTCGAGCAGGATCCGAACACGAACCTGATCGCGCAGCACTGCGAAGACCTCAAGGACGGCCGCGCCTTCGCGGAAGCCGCCAAGCGCGTCTCCAAGAAGAAGCCGGTCATCGTGCTCAAGGCCGGCCGCACCTCGGCCGGCGCAAAGGCGGCCTCGTCGCATACCGGCGCGCTCGCCGGTAACGACAAGATCTACGAGGACGTCCTGGCGCAGTCCGGCGTGATCCGGGCCCGCTCGCTGCGGCAGCTGCTCGAATTCGCCCGTGGCGTGCCGGTGCTGCCGACGCCGAAGGGCGAGAACGTGCTGATCATCACCGGTGCGGGCGGCTCGGGCGTGCTGCTGTCGGACTCCTGCGTCGACAACGGCCTGTCGCTGATGTCGATGCCGCCGGATCTGGATGCGGCCTTCCGCAAGTTCATCCCTCCGTTCGGTGCGGCCGGAAATCCTGTGGATATCACCGGCGGCGAGCCGCCGATCACCTACGTCAACACGGTGAAGCTCGGCCTGTCGGACGAGCGGATCCATTCGCTGATCCTCGGCTACTGGCACACCATCGTCACGCCCCCGATGGTGTTCGCCCGCAACATGGTCGAGGTGAAGAAGGAGATGGAGGCCAAGGGCTTCGTGAAGCCGATCGTCGCCTCGCTCGCCGGCGACGTCGAGGTCGAGGAAGCCGCCGAATATCTCTACCAGAACGGCATCCCGGCCTACGCGTACTCCACCGAGCTGCCGGTCGAGGTGCTCGGCGCCAAGTACAAGTGGGCGCGCGGCGCGGGGCTGCTCTGAGACGACGAAGACGCTTCGGTATGATCCGGAGCGGGTGGTTATTCACCTCTCCCCGCGCGCGGGGAGAGGTCGAATTGCGAAGCAATTCGGGTGAGGGGGACTCTCCACGAGTCTAACTGTCACCGTCCTTGCGGAGACTCCCCCTCACCCTGACCCTCTCCCCGCAAGCGGGGAGAGGGAAATAAGAATAGGGCGAGGGAGAACGGTCAGGTCGCGATGAGCAAGAACGTGATCCGGCGCAAATCGCTCGAGCCTCGATCGCCATCGGAGGCCGACCACGACGCGCGCGATGGCGGCGTGCAGTCCGTCGACCGCGCGCTATCGATCCTCGAAACGCTGGCCGAAGACGACGAAGGCTATCGCCTCAGCGACCTCGCCGTGCGCACCGGCCTGTCGGCCTCGACCGTGCACCGCCTGCTGGCGACGCTGGAGAGCCGCCGCTTCGTGCAGTTCGACCGTGCCCAGTCCAAATGGCATGTCGGCGTGCGCAGCTTCACGGTCGGCGCGAGCTTTGCCCGGCGGCGTAATTTCTCCACGCAGGCGATTCCTTACTTGCGCAAGCTGCGCGATCTCACTCGCGAGACCGCCAATCTCGCTGTCGTCGACGACGAGTTCATCATCGTGCTGACCCGCATGGAGAGCCGCGAGATCATGCGCTCGCTGACCCAGGTCGGCGGCCGCGTCGCTATGGTGACGTCAGGCGTCGGCAAGGCAGTGCTCGCGACTTATTCGGACGAGGACGTCGGCGCGGTCATCCGCCATCACGGCATGCCCCGCCTGACCGAGAAGTCGATCGTGCGGCCGGGCGACCTGTTCAAGGAGCTCGAGAAGATACGCAAGCAGGGTTTTGCGCTCGACGATGAAGAAGCCTGTATGGGCCTGCGCTGTATTGCCGCAGTGGTCTATAACGACTGCGCCGAGCCGCTCGCGGCGATTTCCGTCTCGGGCATGACCAGCCGCCTGACCGACGACAGATTGCCGGAAATCGGCCAAATCGTGCGCGAAGTCGCCGGCGAGTTGACCGTCGCGCTCGGCGGGGTGATGCCGAAATCTGGCTAACAAGGAACCGGGCCTGTCGCTGGACAGCATCGGCCGTTTTGGCTGATATGCGACCAAACGACACAATGCGGCAACCGATCAACGACGTCCGCACGAGCCCTGGAGAATGCCCCCCATGTTCAAATTTCCCGCGCGCCTTGTCGGCGCAGCCGTCGCGCTGACCCTTGCGGCAGCTGCGCCCGCTTTCGCCCAGCAGCTCGAGCTCAAGCTGATGGCGCCGGCGGCCCCGGGCGGTGGCTGGGACCAGACCGCGCGCTCGATGCAGCAGGCGCTGGTCGCTTCGGGCGTCGCGCGCAGCGTGCAGGTCGTCAACGTTCCCGGCGCCGGCGGCAGCGTCGGCATCGCGCAGTTCGTCAACGGCGCCAAGGGCGACGGCAACCAGTTGATGGTCAACGGCTTCGTCATGGTGGGTGCGCTCGCCATGAACAAATCGCCTGTCACGCTCGAGCAGGTGACGCCGATCGCGCGCCTCACCGAGGAAATCCAGGTGATCGTGGTGCCGGCGAATTCGCCGATCAAGACCGCGCAGGATCTCGCCGCCGCGGTGAAAGCCGACATCGCCAAGGTGACCTTCGCCGGCGGCTCGGCCGGCGGCGTCGACCACGTCATGGCCGCGTTGTTCGCGGGCGCCGTCGGCGCCGACGCGAAGAAGATCAACTACATCCCGTTCTCCGGCGGCGGCGAATCGCTGGCGGCAATCCTCGGCGGCAAGGTCACCGCGGGCATTTCGGGGCTGAGCGAATATGAAGGGCAGATCAAATCCGGCAAACTGCGCGCGATCGGCGTGACCTCGGAGAAGCGCATCGCCGGCAGCGACATCCCGACCTTTAGGGAGCAAGGCATCGACCTCGTGATCGCCAACTGGCGTTCGGTGGTCGCGCCTCCCGGCATCACGCCGGAGCAGCGCAAGACGCTGAGCAATGCGGTCGAGAAGATGGTGAAGTCGGACGCCTGGAAGGAGATCCTCAAGCAGAAGGGCTGGGAGGATGCCTATCTCGGCGGCGACGCCTTCGTCGACTTCCTGAAGAAGGAAACCGTGCGCGTCACCGACGTGCTGAAATCGGTCGGCCTGGTCAAGTCATGACCTCAGGCGATCCCGCCCAGCCGCGGCGCGTCGATCGCGCCGGCATCGTCATCGCTGTATTGCTCGCAGGTCTCGCCGCGGTGCTGGTCTGGGACGCGCGCGGGCTACAATCCACTTCGATGTACGGGATGGGACCGGAGGCAATGCCGGTCGTGGTCGCCACCGGCCTTGCGCTGCTCGCGATCGGCAATTTCATCGACGCGCTGCGCGGCAATCTGCCGGCGCGCGAGAGCGCCGATCCCGTGCCTGTGGTTCTGATCCTCGTTGGCCTTGCGCTCCTCATTGCCATCATCGGCTTCGGCGGCGGCTTCATCCTGGCGACGTCGGCGCTGTTCGTGACGACGTCGGCAGCTTTCGGGCGCCGTGCCATCCTCGTCGACAGCATCATCGCCCTCGTGATGTCGACTCTCATCTATCTCGCGTTCGACCGGCTGCTGACGCTGAGCCTTCCGACCGGCCCGCTGGAGCGACTGCTGTGATGGACACTTTTGCGGCGCTGGCCCACGGCATGGCGGTCGCCGTCCAGCCGATGAACCTGCTTTACGCGCTGATCGGCGTGTTTCTTGGCACGGCAGTGGGCGTGCTGCCGGGCATCGGCCCGGCGCTGACGGTCGCGCTGCTGCTGCCGGTGACCTACAAGCTCGACCCCGGCGGCTCGCTGATCATGTTCGCGGGCATCTATTACGGCGGCATGTATGGCGGATCGACCACGGCGATCCTGATCAACACGCCCGGCGAGAGTGCCTCGATGGCGACTGCGCTCGAAGGCAACAAGATGGCCAAGGCCGGCCGCGGCGGGCCGGCGCTTGCGACCTCCGCGATCGGCTCCTTCGTCGCCGGCACCATCGCCACCATCGGCCTTGCGTTTCTCGCGCCGTGGCTGGTCGATTTCGCCGTGCGCTTTGGCCCCGAGGATTACTTCGCGCTGATGTGCGTCGCCTTCGTCACGGTGTCGGCAACCTTCGGCGATTCCCCGGTCCGCGGCCTGACCAGCCTCTTCATCGGCCTGACGCTGGGCCTCGTCGGCATCGACAAGCTGACGGGTCAGGCGCGGCTTGCGTTCGGCGTCCCCGAGCTGCTCGACGGCGTCGAGGTGACCACACTTGCTGTCGGCCTGTTTGCGGTGGGCGAGGCGCTCTACGTCGCATCGCGCCGCCACCACACTGAGGAAAAGCTCGAGCCGGTGCGGGGCTCGCTGTGGATGACGAAAGAAGACTGGAAGCGTTCGTGGAAGCCGTGGCTGCGCGGCACCATGTTCGGCTTCCCGATCGGTGCGCTGCCCGCTGGCGGCGCGGAGATCCCGACCTTCCTGTCCTATTCCACTGAGAAGCGGCTGACAAAACATCCGGAAGAATTCGGCAAGGGCGCGATCGAAGGCGTCGCGGGACCGGAGGCCGCCAACAACGCCTCCGCCGCCGGCACGCTGGTGCCGCTGCTGACGCTGGGATTGCCGACCTCGGCGACGGCCGCGATGATGCTGGCGGGGTTCCAGCAGTACGGCCTCAACCCGGGGCCGCTGCTGTTTGCCGAGCGGCCTGACCTTGTCTGGGGCCTGATCGCCAGTCTCTTCATCGCCAATTGCATGTTGCTGGTGCTCAATCTGCCGCTGGTCGGCCTGTGGGTGCGGCTGCTCGCGATCCCGCAGCCCTGGCTCTATGCCGGCATTCTCGTGTTCGCGACCATGGGCACCATCGCCGCAAAGCCGTCGGTGGTCGAATTGTCGATGCTCGCCGGCTTCGGCGTGCTCGGTTTCCTGATGCGCCGGTTCGACTTTCCGATCGCGCCGGTCGTCGTCGGCCTGATCCTCGGTCCGATCGCCGAGAGCCAGCTGCGCCGCGCGCTCGCGATCAGCCTCGGCGATCCCATGACGCTGCTCCAGAGCCCGATCTCGGCGACGCTGCTCGGCATTGCGCTGGTTGCGCTGCTGGCCCCGTTCGTGCTGAAGGGGATGGGGCGCTTCAAGGCGAACGAGGACTAGCCGTCCCGGCGCGCGCGTCCTCTAATGCTGCGTCCAGCTCGTTGAGGAAACGCCATGCCGTCGGAACTTCGCTCGCCCCGTCTCGCCGTCCTGATCGATGCCGACAACGCCTCTGCGAAGATCGCGGATGGGCTGTTCGAGGAGATTGCCAAGATCGGCGAGGCCAGCGTCCGCCGCATCTATGGCGACTTCTCCAATGCACGGTCCAGGGGCTGGGCCGACATTCTGTCGAAGCACGCCATCATCCCGCAGCAGCAATTCGCCTATACGACGGGAAAGAATGCCTCCGACATAACCCTGGTGATCGACGCCATGGACCTGCTTCACAGCGGCCGGTTCGACGGCTTCTGCCTGGTCTCCTCCGACAGCGACTTTACCCGTCTGGCCGCCCGCATCCGCGAGCAGGGCGTCGACGTGTTCGGGTTCGGCGAGCAGAAGACGCCGGAGAGCTTCAGGCAGGCCTGCCGAAGGTTCGTCTACACCGAGAACCTGGTCTCCGTCCCGGCGACCACCCAGGATGCCGCCTCAAGATCGACGTCGCTTCAGCCGCCCGATGCCGCCACGCCCATCATCAAGAAGGTCATCACCCAGATGGAGAGCGAGGACGGCTGGGTCGCGCTCGGCGAAGTCGGCCGGCAGCTCGCCAATCTGGCCTCCGATTTCGATCCGAGAACGTTCGGGTTCCGCAAGCTGAGTGACCTCGTACGCAAGACGAATTCGTTCGAGATCGATGAGCCAAAGGGCCGGTCGATGCGAATTCGGGTCAAGCCCGCTGCTGCAGCACCGCCGAGAAGGCGGAACCCGCGCAGGCCCGCAAGGGCGGGGGCGACGGGCAGTTCGGCGCCTAAGGCGTAAGCAGGGCCTGCCGTTATATTTGCGCTTGCCCGCTATAGCGCAGGGCGTAACCATCGCCGGGCCGTAACGCCACGCGAGGGTCCCGATGACCAGACTTAGCCGCTTCGCCGTCGCACCGCTGCATTCGATGACCCGGCGTCTGGCCGATGTCGCCTCCGCGCGCGTCGCACCGGATCTCGTGGTCACGGGTGCCCGGGTGCTTTCGACCTATTCGGAACGTATCCATCCCGGTCGGGAGGTCTGGATCACCGGTGGCCGCGTCGCAGCGGTGAAACCGGCCGGGGCGGCGAAGAAGGTCTGGGGCGGGGTGCCGCTTTACGACGCCGCCGGCGGCATCATCGCGCCGGGGCTGGTCGATCCGCACATCCACATCGAATCCTCCATGGTGACGGCCTGCGCCTATGCCGAGGCTGCGCTCCTCAACGGCACCACCACGATCTTCTGCGACAGCCACGAGATCGGCAACGTCATGGATGTCGCCGGTGTCGAGGCGATGCTGGAGGACGCGCGCGAGGCGCCGCTCTCGATCTTTTTGACGGTGCCGAGCACGGTGCCGGCCACGTCGGCGGAACTGGAGACCGCGGGCGGCGACCTCACGCCAGACAAGATCGCCGGCCTGTTCGACCGCTGGCCCGAAGCGGTCGCGCTCGGCGAGAAGATGGATTTCGTGCCTGTCACGATGGGCGACGAGCGCAGCCATGCCATTCTTGCCGCTGCCTTGAAGCGGGGGCGGCCGGTGTCCGGACACGTTTACGGCCGTGAATTCGTCGCGGCCTATGCGGCGTCCGGTGTCACCGACACCCATGAGGCGATCGATCGCGATATCGCCGACGATCTGCTCGACGCCGGCGTCTGGGTGTTCCTGCGCGGCGGTCCGCCGACCACGCCCTGGCATTCGCTGCCGCAGGCGATCCGCACCATCACCGAACTCGGGGCGTCGCACAAACGTACGGCCGTGTGCACCGACGACCGTGATGCCGACGATCTTCTGCTGTTCGGTCTCGACTGGGTGGTGCGCGAGGCCGTAAAGGCCGGCATGTCGCCCGAACAGGCCTGGTCGATGGGCTCGCTGCATGGCGCCATACGCTTCGGCATGGAGGGCGATATCGGCGGGCTCGGCGGCGGCCGCCGCGCCGATCTCGTGCTGATGGACGATCAGCTCAAGCCGCAATGCACCTGGTATGGCGGCGAGCTGGTGGTCGAGCATGGCAAGATTACGCCGCGGCTCGATCAGGCGCTGTCGCAGCGCTATCAATATCCGAAGGCGGCCTATGCGACGGTGAAGCTGCCGGAGAAGGTCAAGCTGACGCCGGAATTGCCGGCGAAGGCGTGTACCGTCAACGCTATCAAGACCGCGTTGCCGGGCATTACGCTGATTCATGAGAAGGTCGCGATCGAGCCGGCCAAGGATTGGCCGTCGCTGTTTGAGCGCTACGGCCTGTGCTTCGTCACGGTGGTCGAGCGCCACGGCAAGTCGGCCGGCAATGTGGCTTACGGCCTGCTGAAGGATTTCGGCCTGAAGCGCGGGGCGGTCGCCTCCAGCGTCGGGCACGACAGCCACAACATCATCGTCGCCGGCACCAACGAGGGCGACATGCAGGCGGCGATATCGGCCATCAAGGCGGAGCAGGGCGGCGTTTGCGTCGTCGCCGACGGCAAGGTGAGGGCGCTGGTTCCGCTGCCGATCGCAGGCCTGCTCTCCGACAAACGGGTCACCGAGGTCGCCGAAGCGGTCAAGGTACTGAAGAAGGAATGGGCCGAAGCCGGCTGCACCATCCCCTACATGGGCTTCAATTTGATTCCGCTGTCGGTCATTCCGGAAATTCGTATCACCGACAAGGGCCTCGTGCTGGTGCCGCAGATGGAGCTCGCGCCACTGTTCGAGTGAGCGGCTTTCACGCCGATGTCGATCTAACCGCTTGAGACCGCCGCGGTTTTTCCACGGCTGCCGCATCGTGGAAAATAAAATCGATCTCGTTGAGATCGCATCTTGCACGCCCGATGATCGCGCTCGCTGACGCAACTCAAGCGAGGTCCGATATGGCGAAGATGCGAGCCGTCGATGCTGCCGTGCGAATTCTGGAGAAGGAAGGCATCTCGACTGCCTTCGGCGTTCCCGGGGCCGCGATCAATCCGCTGTACTCGGCGCTGAAGAAGCGCGGGTCGATCCGCCACATTCTCGCGCGCCATGTCGAGGGCGCCTCGCATATGGCCGAGGGCTATACGCGGGCGAAGGCCGGCAATATCGGCGTCTGCATCGGCACGTCGGGGCCGGCCGGCACCGACATGATCACCGGGCTCTATTCGGCGATCGCCGATTCCATTCCGATCCTCTGCATCACCGGGCAGGCGCCGCGCGCACGGCTCTACAAGGAAGATTTTCAGGCCGTCGACATCGAGTCGATCGCAAAGCCCGTCACCAAATGGGCTGTGACCGTGCGCGAGCCGGCGCTGGTGCCGCGTGTGTTCAGCCAGGCCTTTCACATCATGCGCTCGGGCCGGCCGGGTCCGGTGCTGATCGACATGCCGCTCGACGTGCAGCTCGCCGAGATCGAGTTCGACGACGAGACCTATGAGCCGCTGTCAGTCTACAAGCCCACCGCGACGCGCAAGCAGGTCGAGAAGGCGCTGGAGATGCTCAACGCCGCCGAGCGGCCGCTGATCGTCGCCGGTGGCGGTATCATCAACGCCGACGCCTCGGACCTGCTGGTGGAATTCGCCGAGATCGCCAACGTGCCGGTCGTGCCGACGCTGATGGCGTGGGGTGCGATCCCCGACGACCACGTGCTGATGGCCGGCATGGTCGGCCTGCAGACCAGCCACCGCTATGGCAATGTGACCATGCTGGAATCCGACTTCGTGCTCGGCATCGGCAACCGCTGGGCCAACCGTCACACCGGCTCGGTCGAGACCTACACCAAGGGTCGCACCTTCGTGCATGTCGACATCGAGCCGACCCAGATCGGGCGCGTGTTCAATCCGGATCTCGGCATCGTCTCGGACGCCAAGGCCGCGCTCGAGCTCTTCGTCACCGTCGCCAGGGAGTGGCGCCGGTCAGGCAGGCTCCGCGAGCGCCAGGCGTGGGCCGCGGCCTGCCGCGATCGCAAGAAGACGATGCTGCGCAAGAGCCATTTCGACAACGTCCCGATCAAGCCGCAGCGCGTCTATGAGGAGATGAACAAGGCCTTCGGCCGCGACACCACCTATGTCACCGTGATCGGCTTGTCGCAGATCGCCGGCGCGCAGTTCCTGGGCGTCTACAAGCCGCGCAACTGGATCAATGCCGGGCAAGCCGGCCCGCTCGGCTGGACGCTGCCTGCCGCGCTCGGAGTGCGTGCGGCATGCCCGGATCGCGAGATCGTCGCGCTGTCCGGCGATTACGACTTCCAGTTCCTGATCGAGGAGCTCGCGGTCGGCGCGCAGTTCAATCTGCCCTACATCCACGTCGTCGTGAACAATTCCTATCTCGGCCTGATCCGCCAGGCCCAGCGCGGCTTCGACATGGATTACCACGTCCAGCTCTCCTTCGAGAACGTCAACGCACCGGAGCTCGGTGGCTACGGCGTCGACCATGTCGCGGTCGCCGAAGGCCTGGGCTGCAAGGCGATCCGCGTCACCGATCCCAAGGATACGCAGGCGGCGTTTGCGACCGCGCGTGAATTGATGGCGAAGCACCGCGTGCCCGTCGTGGTCGAGTTCATTCTCGAACGCGTCACCAACATCGCGATGGGCACGGAGATCGACAACATCGTCGAGTTCGAGGAGGTGCTGGATCTGCCGCTCGACGAGGTCTCGACCGCGCGGCCCGGCGTGCTTCAGCCGGCGGAATAGGGGGAACAGCATCATGCCGAAATTTGCCGCCAACCTCACCATGCTCTTCAACGAGATGCCGTTCATCGACCGTTTCGCCGCGGCGAAAGCGGCGGGCTTCTCCGGGGTCGAGTATCTCTTCCCGTATGATTTCGACAAGGCGTTGCTGCGCGAGCAGCTCGAAGCTCACGGGCTGACGCAGGTGCTGCACAATCTTCCAGCGGGCAACTGGGCGGCGGGCGAGCGCGGCATCGCGATCCTGCCCGATCGCGTCAGTGAATTTCGCGACGGCGTGTTCCGTGCCATCGACTATGCCAAGGCGCTCGATTGCGAGCAGCTCAATTGCCTCGTCGGCATCGCGCCTGCCGATGCCGACCCGCGCGAGCTCAACGAAACGCTGGTCGGCAATCTTCGCTTTGCCGCCTCGACGCTGGCGCGCGAGAACATCAAGCTCCTGGTCGAGCCGATCAACACGCTCGACATTCCCGGCTTCTACCTCAAAGGCACCGAGCAGGCGGTTCAGCTGATCTCCGAGGTGCGGTCGAACAATCTGTTCATCCAGTACGACATCTACCACATGCAGATCATGGAGGGCGATCTCGCCCGGACCATGCAGGAATATCTCCCGCAGATCGCCCATATCCAGCTCGCCGACAATCCCGGTCGCCATGAGCCCGGCACCGGTGAGATCAACTACCCCTTCCTGTTCCGCCACCTCGACGCGATCGGCTATCGCGGCTGGATCGGCTGCGAATACAAGCCGCGCACCACGACGCTGGAAGGCCTGTCCTGGCACGCCGCGCAGACATTTGAGACCTGAGGAAACGTAGACATGATCGATATCGGCTTCATCGGACTTGGCACCATGGGACGGCCGATGGCCGGCCACCTTCTGGCCGCAGGCCATCGCGTGCTCCTACATGACGTCGCGCCGGTCGCGCCTGAGCTGATTTCCGCGGGTGGCATCGCCTGCAAGTCAGCCAAGGAGGTCGCGGAGGAGGCGGATGCCGTCATCATCATGGTGCCTGATACCCCGCATGTGGAGGCGGTGCTGTTCGGTAAGGACGGCGTTGCTAACGGGATCTCCAAGGGCAAGATCGTCGTCGACATGAGCTCGATCTCGCCGCTGGCGACCAAAGAATTCGCGAAGAAGATCGAGGCGCTAGGCGCGGACTATCTCGACGCGCCGGTGTCGGGCGGCGAGGTCGGGGCCAAGGCCGCGACCCTCACCATCATGGTCGGCGGGCCGGAGCGGGCCTTTGGCACCATGAAGCCGATCTTCGACAAGATGGGCAAGAACGTCACGCATGTCGGCGCCAATGGCGATGGTCAGACGACGAAGGTGGCCAACCAGATCATCGTCGCACTGACGATCGAGGCGGTGAGCGAAGCGCTGCTGTTCGCATCCAAGGCGGGGGCCAATCCCGCTCTCGTGCGCAAGGCGCTGATGGGCGGTTTTGCATCGTCGCGGATTCTCGAAGTGCATGGCGAGCGCATGGTGAAGCGCAATTTCGAGCCGGGCTTCCGCATCGAGCTGCACCAGAAGGACCTCAACCTCGCGCTCGAAGGTGCGCGCGCGCTCGGCCTGTCGTTGCCGAGCACGGCATTGGCGCAGCAATTGTTCTCGTCCTGCGCCGCGCATGGCGGCAAGGCCTGGGATCATTCCGCGATGGTGCGGGCACTGGAACTGATGGCGGGACACGAGATCGCCGCAGCGTAAGTGTTACGCGGTAACACTCTCCAGATCTGGTCTGTCTTTCGTCGTGCGGGAACCGGAACAATGGTCCGCCCCCGCGGTTGAAGGCGCAGAACAATCACTGGAGAGTGTGGACATGAAGACCCGTCTTGCGATTTCGCTGGCTGCCGTGTCGCTGCTGGCGTCGAGTGCAGCCTTTGCCCAGTCGACGACCGAACAGGGCGCCAGGGACGGCGCACGTGCGGGTGGCGACATCGGCGGACCGATCGGCGCGATGGTCGGCGGCACCGTCGGTGCGGCCGTCGGCGCGGGCCTCGAAATTCCGAATGCCGTGCTCGGCGGAATCCCGCGCGACGATTCCGTCGTGATCCACGAGCGCGTCGTCGTCGGCGAGCCGCTGCCCCCGACCGTGGTGCTGCGCCCCGTGCCGAACTATACCGAGTATCGCTACGCGGTCGTGAACGATCGCCGCGTCATCGTCGAACCGCGCACGCGCCGCGTCGTCAAGATCATCGACTGATCGGTCAGAGCGTGAAGGCTTTGAAGAGCCGGGCCCCGCGGAGCGTCACTCCGCGGGGCCCTAGTTCGTCAGGGCCGAATTGGCGCGGAGGCGTGCCATGATCCAATCGGCGACGGCGGCGAGCGCAAAGCCGATACAGGCGGTGCCGGCATCGACCAGAAAATCGTCCAGCCGTGCATGCCGTCCCGGTGCCCAGAACTGCATCAGCTCGAGCACGCCGATCAGGACCACCGCGATGGCGGCGATGGCCCAGCGGCGATTCCGGTAGGCGAGGCCGAAGGCCAGTGTCCCACCAGGATGAAGGCGAGGGCGTGCTCACCGTCCTGGCCGAGGTCGGAATGGGGCCGCAGGCCGGGCGGGCCGAGGGTTGCGAAAGTGACGGCGGCCGCGAGCAGCCAGGCAAAAAAGCGAATAAAAATGGGCATCCGGTGCCGATAGCACGGATTTGCAACGGCCTGTTGCGGGGCAGGGATCAGATCGCCGTGTAGTTAATGACGAAACGTTAAAGTGGCTCGCGTACGCCGAGGCCGTGCATGAAGCGTTCCCGGATCTGGACGGGATCCCTGCGGGTGGTACCCACGCCCGGCTTGTCGTCGATGCGGACCGCGATCAGGCTCGGCTCGGAGGCGGACATGGCCTCGTCGACCAGCCGCTCGAAATCCTCCTCGTCCGCGGCCCAGGCGCTGTTGGCAAGTCCCGAGCCTGTGGCTATGGCGACGATGTCGGCGACGCCAGCGGCCGGCGTCGGCTGCGCACCGGTGATCTGGTAGATGCCGTTGTCCATCACGATCATGATGAGGTTCTTCGGCTTCAACGCCGCAATCGTCGAGAGCGCGCCGAGCTGCATCAGCAGCGAGCCGTCGCCTTCGAGCGCGAAGACGCGGCGATCGGGCTGGGCCAGCGCGACGCCCAATGCGATCGGGAAAGCCAGCCCCATGCTGCCGAGCATGTAGAAGTTCTGCGGGCGATGGCCGGCGGCCCAGAGATCGAAATTGGTGTTGCCGATGCCGCCGACCACGGCTTCCTCGTGCTTGAGCTTTCCGATCAGGCGCGAGGTAACGTCGAAGCGGTTCATGACCTTGGTATTGCGCGTGTTCATCGCCGACCTCACTTGTCGAACGTCTTGCCGCCGGTGAGCAGCGGGTTGAGGATTAACGCCACCGGCGCTTGCGTGGTGACGGCCTGCTTGATCGAGCGGTCGGCGATGAATTCGAGTTCGTCGAGCCGGGTGATGGTGTGGTGCTCCAGCGCGAGCGAATCCAGCACCGGGCGCATGGTCCGGCAGACCAGCGATTGCCCGTAATTGAACTCGCCAAGCGTGCCGCGCTCGGAGACGAACATGATCAGCGGGATCTGGTAGGGCACCGCGAGCGAGGCCAGCACGTTGGCGAGCGTGGCGAAGCCGGAGGTCTGCATCAGCACCGCGCCGCGACGTCCGCCCATCCAGGCGCCGGAGACGATGCCGACGGCCTCCTCCTCGCGGGCGGTGGCAAAGGTGGTGAAGAAGGGGTCGGCGTGCAGGTTCTTGATCAGCGGCGTCAGCACGCGGTCGGGCACGTAAGGGATCAGGCTGATCTCGTTCCGCTTCAGGGTCTGCAGGACGATGCCGTGCCAGCTCCTGTCGCCGGCGCCTTGTGCCGCCTGGGGCGAGGTCTGCTGTTCCGCAAGCGCCATTGCGTTCTCCCTTGAGCCGCGCATGCTTCTTGGTTCTGGTCGTCGCGGCGGTCTGCCGAACTTGACGCAGGCAGCGGGATTGTCAACATGTCCGGGCCAGCACCGTGATCTGCGCCAGACGGCCTGTCGTGGCCGGCACCGCCATGTCATAAGCGGCGATAATGCAAAAACGGGAGGAACGCATGGACGGAGCGCGGGGTGCGCTGGCCTTGCGGGTCTCCTTGAGAGAGCCGGAAGGGTCCTGATGTCCGTCAACAGCAAGCGTGTCTTCTACGTCAAATACCTGGCCAATCCGATCTATATCGACATCCTGAAGGCGCGGTCCGACGTCCGGCTCGATCGCATCGAGAACGAGAGCCCGGAAGATTTCTATGCCCCGATCCTGAACGCGGCGCATGTTTACCAGATCGGAGCCGCCCGCGACGAACTTGCCCCGCATTTCCATGTCGATGCCGCCTTCCTGAAGCGCACGCCGAACCTGTTGCTGGTCTCCAGCAATGGCGCGGGCTTCGATCCCGTCGATGTCGAGGCCTGCACCGATGCGGGCGTGCTGGTCGTCAACCAGTCCGGTGGCAACGCGCATTCCGTCGCCGAGCATGCGCTGGCGATGATGCTGACGCTGTCCAAGCGCATCATCCAGTCCGACCGCAAGCTCCGCAGGGAGGCCAACGTCAACCGCAACGAGCTCGTCGGCAACGAGGTCGAGCACAAGACCGTGGGCATCATCGGCCTCGGCAATGTCGGCCGCCGCATTGCCGCGCTGTGCAAGGGCCTGCTCGGCATGACGGTGCTGGCCTATGACCCGTATTTGTCGGCCGAGGTGATGGCCGAGCGGGGCGGGGAGAAGGTCGAGCTCGACGAGCTGCTGCGCCGCGCCGATTTCGTCTCGATCTCCTGTCCGCTCGACAAGAAAAGCCGCAACATGATCAGCACGCGCGAATTCGCGCTGATGCAGCCGCACGCCTATTTCATCACCACGGCGCGCGGCTTCATCCACGACGAGGATGCGCTGCTCCAGGCGCTCCGCGACAAGCGCATTGCCGGTGCCGGCCTCGACGTCTGGTCGAAGGAGCCGCCGCCGCCCGAGCATCCGCTGCTCCAGTTCGACAACGTGCTGGCGAGCCCGCACACCGCAGGCGTGACGATCGAGGCGCGCCAGAACATGGGCCGCATCGCCGCCGAGCAGGTGCTGGACACGCTCGACGGCAAACGCCCGCCGCGCATCATCAATCCCGAGGTCTGGCCGCGCTACGCCGAGCGCTTCAAGCAGGCGTTCGGCGTGACGCCGGGGTAGGGGCGTGCGAAGCCTGATCGCGCTCCGATCGTTGGTTACGCGGATGAAAACAGAAAGCGGCGGATTTTACTGATGGCGTGAATGAACGCGTATCACTTGTCCTGTAGTTGAAGTCCATGAGCATATTTTCGATTGCGACATCCGGACTTTCCGCGGCGAGTTTGCGCGTGAACGTGGCCGCGAGCAACATCGCCAATGTCCGCACGACCGGCCCGCTACCCGCCTCAAGCGGATCGAGCACATCGGCCGGTGCGGGCAGCTCGAGCATTGGCCCGACATTTCCAGCGGCCTATGTGCCGTTGCGCATCGATCAGGTCTCCCAATCGAGCGGCTCGACGCCAGGCGGTACGGTCGCGACCGTGTCGACGGTTTCGCCGAGCTATACCGCACAATCCGACCCCGGCGCTGCCTTCGCAAACGAGGACGGCCTTGTCGCCGCGCCGAACGTCGATCTCGCCAGCGAGTTCGTTCAAATGGCGGCCGCCAAGTACAGCTTCATTGCCAATGCGAAGGTCATTCAAGCCTACGCCGAGACAGAACAGACCCTCCTCGATATCAAGACGTGATCGCTGACGGATTGTATCGACGCCTGCGTTGGCGGCGGGAACCGTCACCGATCTTGATCCGCGTCAAAATCTCCTTTCCCGGTTCAGGCTAAATGGGATTAAAGTGCCGCCGGGGCACGCTGGCGCAGGCAGGAGGTCCCATGTCAACTTATGTCGTCAGGTTCATGAAGGACGTGCTCGGCCAGTACGGCCGGCAGATCGAGGTTTGCCAGGGCACGCTCGAAATCGACGCCACCGACGAGGACGAAGCCAGGGAGCGGGCGAAGGCGAGGTTTTGCAAGGACCAGGCGTTGCATCACTGGTCGCTGCATGCCGACCGGATCCAGGTCAAGCCGGCTGACTTTCCCTCGTAAGGTTTAACGGCCCGGTGCCGTTAGCGTCGGCGGCGCGGTGATGCCCGCGCCGAGCGATCGCTGCACCATGACCGTGTCCGACCAGCGGCCGTGGCGATAGGCGACGCCGCAGAGCACGCCGGCGCGCGCGAAGCCGAACTTTTCGTGCAGCGCCAGCGAGGGCGCGTTGTCGGCATCGATATAGCCGATCATCTGGCGGAAGCCGGCCGCCGCGCACGCATCGATCATTCCCTGGAGCAGCAGCCGTCCGACGCCGCGACCGAGATGCTCGTGGTGGACGTAGATCGAGTGCTTGGCCGTGTAGCGGTAGGCCGGGCGCTTGCGGAACAGCACCGCATAGGCATAGCCGACCACCTCGCCGCGATAGGTCGCGACCAGATGCGGCAGGCGGGTCTGCTTCAGGTTCTTGCGGCGGTCGCGCAGATCGTCCGGTTCGGGCGCGCCGGTTCCCTCGACGTCGCGCGGCACGCCATTGCGGACGTGATGGCGGTAGATCGCCAGCATCGCCTCGACATCGCTCTCCCGTGAGGGGCGGACCAGAACCGGTTCTTCATCTGTACTCGCAATCGCTGTTTCGTTCATCGGCACCTACTCGGCAACGACGTAAGTATAGAGGCCGATGCGGCCCTGTGCATCGATCTCCTTGTAGACGCCCTGGATTTCCACATCGAACCCCGGGAACGTGTTGAAGCAGGTTTCGAACATTTTGAGATAATCCACCATGGGCTTGGCCCGCTCCGTCAGCCGCTCGCCGGGGACGATGGTGGCGATGCCGGGCGGGTAGACCACGAACGGCGTGGTGGCGATGCGGCCCGCGATCGCCTCGATCGGCAAATAGTCGACGTCGTTCTTGAACAGATAGCGCGCGGCATCGCGCGGCGACATCGCGATCTCGGGCATGTGCTCGGGCATGAACTGCCGGGCCTGGAGGGCGCTGACATCGGCGGCGCGGAAGAAGCGGTGCATGTCGCCGCAGAGATCGCGCAGCCGCACGCCGGCATAGCGCGCCTGCCGCCGCTGGTAGAATTCAGGGATGACGTCGGCCAGCAACGCGTTGTCGTCATGCAGCCTTTTGAATGCGACAAGCCCGGAGATCAGCGTGCCGGCCTTGCTCGCCTCGACGCCGGGAGTGAGCAGGAAGAGCAGGGAGTTGAGGTCGTTCTTCTCAGGGACGATGCGGTTTTCGCGCAGATACTGCGCGACCACGGGCGCGGGAATGCCGTGCTCGGCATAGGCGCCGGTGGTGCGATCGAAGCCGGGCGTCAGCAGCGTCAGCTTGTTCGGGTCGGTCATGGCAAAGCCCTCCGCGAGATCGGGAAAGCCGTGCCAGTTGGTATCTGGCGAGAGCTGCCACAGCGCCGGATTGGTGGCGAGCTCGTCGGTGGAGAGGGTCTCCCAGGCGACGTTGTGCGCGGCGCCGGGGCGGCTGACGTCGGGAATGGCGACGCGATCGGGCACGAAGGGCTCGAAGAACCAGCGGCGATCCGGATTTTGCTCCTTCTCCTCGAACTCCCGGCGCATGGCGCGGATCTTCTTGCGCAGCTCGATGCCGAGCCGGATCGTGTCGTCCCACAGCACCTCGCCCGAGCGGCCCTTCATCATCTGCGCGCCGACGTCGAGGGAGGCGAACAGCGGGTAGAACGGCGAGGTCGAGGCGTGCTGCATGAAGCTCTCGTTGAAGCGGCGGTGTTCGACGCGCCGCTTCTGGCCGCGGATATGGCGGTCCTTGATGTGGATCTGGGAGGCCTGTGAGAAGCTCGCGAGCTGCTTGTGGGTAGACTGCGTCGCGATGATGCCGGGTGCTTCGGGGGGAAGGTTCGCCAGCCCCATGGCGAAGCGGCCGGCATAGAGCGGGTGGAATTTCATGAAGCCGGCCCAGGCCTCGTCGAACAGGATGTATTCGCAGAGATGGCCGATGCGCTTCAGGATCATCTCGGCGCTGTGGATCGAGCCGTCATAGGTGCACTGCTCGACGACGGCGACGCGGAACGGCCGCGCCTTGCGCCAGGCGTCCTTGTCCGTCACCAGCGGATGGTTCCGGATCGCCTCGCGCAGGGCCTTTTCGTCGAGCATGTCCCAGCGCATCGGGCCGATCAGGCCCCAGGCATTGCGGATGGTCGGGACGTAGACCGGGACGCCGCCATTGATCATCAGCGCGCCGTGATGGGCGGCCTTGTGGTTGTTGCGGTCGAACAGCACGAGGTCGCCGTCGGTGACGAGGGCGCCGAGCGCGACCTTGTTCGAGGTCGAGGTGCCGTTGAGCACGAAATAGGTCTTCTCCGCGCCGAAAATCTGGGCAGCTTCCTTCTGCGCCCTCAGCGCGGGACCCTCGTGGGTGAGGAGGTCGCCGAGGTCGAGCACGGAATTGTCGAGGTCGTCGCGGAACACGGATTCGCCGAGATGCTCGACGAAGACCCGGCCGATCGGGCTGCGGTTGTAGAACACGCCGCCATTGTGACCCGGACAGGTCCAGAGCTGGTTGCCTTCCTCGGCATAATCGACCAGTGCGCCGAAGAACGGCGTCTTCAGCGTCTCGGCATATTGCTTGAGCCGGCTGATCAAATTCTTGGCGATGAAGGTCGGCGTCTCCTCGGACAGGAAGACATAGCCGTCGATGAAGTCGAGCACCTCGACCGGCAAATCCTCGAAGCGCTTGCGCCGGATCAGGAGGATGATCGGGAAGTCGAGGCCGCGGCGCCGCATCAGGTTGATCAGCGCCGAGGTCTTCCCCTCGAGGCCCTTCTTGCCCCAGTCCACCACCATGCAGCCGATCGCGGCGTCGGTCTGCACCGCGATCTCCGCGTCCTCCAACCTGCGGGCCCTCACGACCTCGAAGCCGGAGCGCTGGATCTCCTCGATAATCTGGTTGAAGCGGATGCCTTCCAGATCGTCGGCGTCGAACACAGGTGCGGCGAACAGGAAGTTGAAGCGCTTGAAATAATCCATGGTGTGTCCCGAATCTACAGAGACTGGCAGGTCTCTGCACTTTCGATGACAGTTCTATGACAATCGCCCGATCCAGCGGGGATCGTGTGACGGGCGATCAATCCAGCAACTTGTCCAGCGTGATCGGGAAGCGCCGGATGCGCTTGCCGGTGGCGTGATAGACTGCGTTCGCGATCGCCGCAGGTACGCCGACGATGCCGATTTCGCCAATGCCCTTGACGCCCAGCTTGTTGATCCGGTCGTCGGGTTCGTCGACGAAGATGACGTCGATGTCGTGAACGTCGGCATTCACGGGAATGTGGTACTCGGCGATGTTCGCGTTCATGATCCTGCCGAAGCGGTGATCCATCACCGTCTCCTCGTGCAGCGCCATTCCGATGCCCCAGACCACGCCGCCCATGATCTGGCTGCGGCCGGTCTTGGTATTGAGGATCCGTCCGGCTGCGACCGCGCTCACGACGCGCGTGACGCGGATGACGCCCAGGTCTTCGTCGACCTTGACCTCGGCGAAGACCGCCGAATGGGTGTTGCGCGCGTGCGACTTGTCCTCCGCGAAATGATTGAGCTTCTGCTTCTCGATCCGCTCGAGCTTGCCGTGACGCATCGCGTCCGCGATCGAGACGGCACGGGCCTTGTCGCCGGCCTTGGCGATCGTGCCGTCGACCAGGATCACATCGGGCGCATCGACGCCGCCGAGGGGCGAGGCGGGCATCGCCTTGGCGAGCCGTGCGAGCTCCTGGCGAATGTCTTCGGCCGCGCCCAGCACGGCGTGCGCGGCCGACGCCGCCATCCAGGAACCGCCTTCGACGGGGGCCTGCGGCAAGGTCGAATCGGCAAGCCTCACGTCGATATTCTCGATCGGCAGCCCGAGGGCGTCGGCGGCCACCTGGGCCACGATGGTGTAGGTGCCGGTGCCGATATCGGACGCGGCGCAGGATACCTCGGCATGGCCGTTCGACGTCAACACGATGCGGACGGCGACCGGCATCTGAAGCGCCTCCCATACCCCCGTCGCCATGCCCCAACCGACCAGGTCCTTGCCATCACGCATGGAGCGCGGAGCAGGATTGCGCCGGCTCCAGCCGAACGCTTCCGCGCCGCGGGCGTAGCATTCGCGCAGCTGCTTGCTGGTGTAGGGCAGGTCTTCACTCTGGTCGCGGTCCGAATAGCACTTCAATCGCAGCTCGATCGGGTCGAGCTTGAGCGCGACGGCCAGCTCGTCCATGGCGCATTCGAGCGCGCAGACGCCGGAGGCGGCGCCGGGCGCGCGCATGTCGCAGGGTGTGGAGACGTCGAGATCGACGAGCTTGTGGGAGAAGAGGCTGTTCGGGCTCTTGTACAGCTGTTCCGCCCAGCCGCTGTCATTGCGCGAAAAATCCTCGTAGCGCGAGGTCATAGCAGTGGCTTCGTGCGCGACGGCATCGAGCGTGCCGTCGGGCCTTGCGCCGAGCGCGACGCGCTCGATGGTCATCGGCCGATAGCCGAGCCCGTACATCTGCTGCCGTGTCAGGACGACACGAACGGATCGCTTGAGTTCGAGCGCGGCAAGCGTCGCCAGCACCACCTGGTATTGCGGCCGCAATCCGGAGCCGAAGGCACCGCCGACATAGGGCGAGACCACGCGGAGGTCATCGTGCTTCTTGTTGAACACACTGCATAGATATTTGTGGACGTTCTGGACACCTTGCGTCTTGTCATAGACGGTAAGCCTGCCGCTGCCGTCGCGGACCACCGTGGTCGCATAGAGCTCCATCGGGTTGTGGTGCTCGGTCGGCAGGACGTAATCCGCCTGGTGCCGCACAGCGGCCCCAGCCAGCGCTGCGGCGGCGTTGCCGCGCGGCTTGTGCGGCCGATCCACTTTGCCGGCTTTGCCATGTTCGGATTCGAGGTCGGTCGCAAATGCCTCCCGGTCGTATTCAACGCGCACGCGGGTCGCGGCGAATTTGGCGGTTTCCCAGTCATCCGCCACGACGAGCGCGATCGGCTGGCCGTTGAACCAGATCCTGTCGTCATAGAGCGGGCGGAAAGGCGAGCCCTTCTCCGGCGCCACCTCGTCCTTCCAGGCATCGTCATTGTCGGCGAGGGGCGGACGATGCGCATGCGTAAGCACGTCGACCACGCCCTTCACTTGCAGCGCGTCGCTGGCGTCGAGGCGAGCGATACGTCCGCGCGGAATCGTGGCCTCGACGACGAAGCCATGGAGGAGGCCGTCTGCCGGGAATTCGCCGGCATATTTGGCGGCTCCGGTGACCTTGGCGCGGCCATCGACGCGGGACGTTGGCGTTCCGACATAGGCGTTCATCGGTCCCTCACGCGATTTTCTTGTGAGCCTGTGATTGTGGCGTGGCGATCGCGGCCTGTATCAGCGTACGCACGATGGTGCGGCGTGCGAGCTCGATCTTGAAGCGGTTATGTGCGCGCGCCGTTGCCCCGTGCAGCAGCAGATCGGCCGCGCGCGAGAAGTGGTCCGGCGTCGCTGCCTGGCCGCGCAACGCCGCTTCGGCCTCAAGGCTGCGCCAGGGCTTGTGAGCCACGCCGCCGAGCGCCAGGCGGGCTTCGCTGATCGCGTTGCCATCCAGTTCGAGCGCGGCCGCGACCGAGACCAAAGCAAAAGCATAGGACAGCCGGTCGCGGATTTTCAGATAGCTGTAGTTACGGGCAAAGCCATGCTTGGGAAGTTCGACGGCCGCGATGATCTCGCCGATGCCGAGATTTGTATCGACATGAGGTTTGTCCTCCGGGAGTCGATGGAAATCGGCCAATGCGATCGTGCGCTGGCCGGAGGGACCTGCGACGTGCACGAGCGCACCGAGCGCGGCAAGTGCGACGCTCATGTCGGACGGGTTGGTCGCGATGCAGGACGCGCTCGTGCCGAGGATTGCGTGGTTGCGGTTGAGGCCGTCGATTGCCGAGCAGCCGCTGCCGGGCTCTCGCTTGTTGCAGGGCGTCGCCGTGTCATAAAAGTAGGCGCAGCGCGTGCGCTGCATCAGGTTGCCGCCAACGGAGGCCATATTGCGCAATTGCGCGGAAGCGCCGGCGAGGATGGCGCCGGCGAGCAGGGGGTAGCGCTGCTCGACAAGCGGATGGTAGGCGAGGTCCGAATTCGGTACCAAGGCGCCGATGCGCAGCCCTCCGTCGGACGTCTCCTCGATGTCGCGGAGCGGCAGGCGGGAGATGTCGATCAGCCGGGAGGGCCGCTCGACATTTTCCTTCATCAGGTCGATCAGATTGGTCCCGCCGGCAATCAGCTTGGCGTCGGGATCGGCGGCCAGCAGGCGGATCGCATCGGCGACGTCGGTGGCGCGGGAATATTGGAAGTTGTTCATGGCCGGCCCATTGCCTGCTGGATCGCGGCGACGATGTTCGGATAGGCGCCGCAGCGGCAGAGATTTCCGCTCATCAGCTCTCTGATCTCGTCGGCATCCCGGGCGCGGCCTTCGGCCAAAAGGCCCGCCGCCGAGCAAATCTGTCCCGGCGTGCAATAGCCGCACTGAAAGGCGTCGTGGTCGATGAACGCCTGTTGCACGGGATGAAGCGTTCCGTCCTTGGCAAGCCCTTCGATCGTCGTGATCTCGGCGCCGTCCTTCATGACGGCGAGCGTCAGGCAGGAATTGACGCGCCGTCCGTCGATCAGCACGGTGCAGGCGCCGCACTGGCCGTGATCGCAGCCTTTCTTGGTGCCGGTCAGCGCAAGATGGTCACGCAGGGCATCCAGAAGCGTGGTCCAGGGCACGAGATCGAGCGTGTGGCCGACGCCATTGACGACGATATGAACTGGAATGCGTTCGGGAATCTCGTGCGTGACATCGCTCATGTCCTGCTCCCTGCGACGGCGACTGAGCCGAGACGTCAGCCGAGCTGACGCGGAGGCACCGTTGCCTCCGCTTGCCAATGGCCTCCAACTTACAATCGGCCGCTTGGTTCCCTGCCGGGAATTATGGCGCCCGCGACACAGTGTCAGCGCTTGGCTTCGCCGAAGACCACCGTCGGCACCGCGCGGTTGACGATCTCGCGCAGCGCGAAGCTCGATTGGACCCGCGCCACGCGCGGCAGGCGCGACAACTCGGTACGGTGGATGCGCTCGAAATCCTGGATGTCGCGGGCGAGCACGATCAGGATGTAGTCGTCGGTGCCCGACATCAGGAAGCAGCGCACGACGGACGGACATTTCACCACCTCGGCCTCGAACGCCTTCAGCGCCTCGTCGCTCTGGCTCTCCAGCGCAATGCGCACCAGCACGGTCGTGGTGAGGCCGAACTGCGCCAAATCAAGCGCGGCTTGGTATGCCTGGATGTAGCCGTCGTCCTCCAGCGCCTTCTGCCGCCGCGCCAGCGCCGTGCTTGATAGCCCGACCTTGGTGGCGAGCTCGGTGTGGCTGGCCCGCGCATTGGTGGTGAGTTCCGCGAGGATGGCGAGATCTTTCCGGTCGAGGGCCAAGGTTTCGTTTCCAGCGTGAAAGGGCGTTTGCACGCCGGAAACCGGCGCGGGGAGGTCGAAGCTAGCGGATATTTGCACGAAACCAAACTGGCCCGATCGCTACGATGGCGGGGTGAATCAGGACGTTGGAAGGAGCCCAAAATGCGCGTCGGTGTGCCCAAGGAGATCAAGGTGCAGGAATATCGCGTCGGGCTCACCCCGGGCGCGGTCCGCGAATATGTCGCGGCCGGGCACCAGGTGACGGTCGAGACCGGCGCCGGCAGCGGCATCGGCGCGTCCGACGAGGTGTACCAGCGGGCAGGGGCCGCGATCGCGGAGAACGCCCGCGACATCTTCGCCAGCTCCGACATGATCGTGAAGGTGAAGGAGCCACAGAAAAGCGAATGGGCCCAGCTTCGCGAAAGCCAGATCCTCTTTACCTACCTCCATCTCGCGCCGGATCCCGAACAGGCCAAGGGTCTGCTCGCTTCCGGTTGCACTGCGGTCGCCTATGAGACCGTCACCGACGCGGCCGGTCACCTCCCCCTGCTTGCGCCGATGAGCGAAGTCGCCGGCCGCCTCGCCGTCGAAGCCGCCGGCGCCGCGCTCAAGCGATCGGCCGGCGGCCGCGGGGTGCTGCTCGGCGGTGTGCCCGGCGTGCAGCCGGCGCGCGTCGTCGTGCTCGGCGGCGGCGTGGTGGGAACGCAGGCCGCGCGCATGGCGGCGGGCCTCGGTGCGGAAGTCACTGTGATCGACCGCTCGATTCCCCGTCTACGCGAGCTGGACGATGTGTTTCTCGGGCGCGTGCGCACCCGCTTCTCGACCATCGAAGCGGTCGAGGACGAGGTGTTCGCCGCCGACGTCGTGATCGGGGCGGTGCTGGTGCCGGGCGCCAGCGCTCCAAAGCTCGTCACGCGCGCGATGCTCAAGTCGATGCGGCCGGGCGCCGTGCTGGTCGACGTCGCGATCGACCAGGGCGGCTGCTTCGAGACATCGCATCCGACCACGCACGCCGATCCGACCTATCAGGTCGACGGCATCGTGCATTATTGCGTCGCCAACATGCCGGGCGCGGTGCCGGTGACGTCGAGCCAGGGGCTGAACAACGCAACGCTGCCATTCGGCCTGATGCTCGCCAACAAGGGCTTTGCTGCAGTCCTGGAAAATCCGCATTTGCGCAACGGACTGAACGTGCATCGTGGCCGCATAACCAACAAGGCGGTTGCCGAGAGCCTCGGGCTGGAATTTGCTCCGGTCGAGAGCGGCCTCGCCGCTTGACGGCTACACTGATTTGCGGTGGCGGCTGTCGAGCGCGGCCTCGATCGTTTCCGGACGCTCGATCCGTTCGATCAGCATGTCGATGCGATCACCGCCCCAGAACAGCTCGCCGTTGAACACCATGGTCGGCACGCCGAACACGCCGAGTGCTTCGGCTTCGTCGATGATGCGGTCGTGCTCGGTGCGGGCAGGGCCGTTGACGTCGGCTTCGAACTCGCTCGCCGAGCCGCCGCACGCGGTGATGACGTCCGTGATTGCGGCGAGATCGTCGATCTCGAGCTCATGGCTCCAGAATTTGCGGAACACCGTGTCGTGATAAGGGCGGAAGAAGCCGTGCCGCTGTGCGAACAGCATTCCAACGCTGGAATAGAAGGCGTCGTAGATCCGACGCGGCCCCTTCATGACGAGCCCTTGCGCATTGGCATAGCGCCGCGCGTCCATATAGGCGTAACGCACCTTGCGCCAGAAATGCGGCGTGCGCTCCTCGACCGTCCCCATGAATTCGGCGACGCGCAGCGTATAGGGCAGCCATTCGAGCTCGACGCCGTGCGCCTCCTCGAGCGAAAATAGCCGCTTGTTGGCCACGAACGCGTAAGGGCTCTTGTAGTCGGTGTAGACGCGGACAAGCGGCTTGGGCATTGGCGGCTTCCCTCGGCGTACGGCGCTCCCGGTTGTGCGGGAGATTAACCCGCGAATTCCGTCATTGCGAGCGCAGCGAAGCAATCCAGAGTATCTCCGCGGAAAGATTCTGGGTTGCTTCGCTGCGCTCGCAATGACGACGAGGTGAGGTTTACGCCTTCGTCAACCTGTACTGCCCCAGATCCGGATCATGCGTCATGCGCCAGTAGTCCACGAACCGCCAGGGCATCGCCGAAAACACGCGGCCGCTCGAATTGCGATAATAGGTGCTCATGCCGGTATGGGTCCAGATCATCGCCTCGTGCTCGGCATCGACCTTCTGGACGTAGTCGTCCAGCACCTCCCTGCGGACGTCGATGGCGGCGACGTCGTGCTCAATCATGTCGGCGAGGCAGGCGGAGATATAGCGGCTCTGGCATTCCGACTGGAAGATGACGCTGCCGCCATGGGCGGGGCCGGAGTTCGGACCGAGCATGCAGAAGAAGTTCGGAAAGTCCGGGACGGTGAGGCCGAGGAACGCCGTCGGGTTGTCGTTGGCCCAGGCCTCGCGCAGATCCTTGCCGCCGCGGCCGCTGATGTTGAGGCGCGCCGCCATCTCCGTGACCTTGAAGCCGGTGGCGACCACGACGATGTCGGCGGGGCGGTGCTCGCCGTCTGCGGTGACGATGCCGTCGCGATCGAAATGATCGATCGTGTCGGTGACGAGCTCGACATTGTCCCGCGTGAGCGTCCTGAACCAGTTGTTGTCAAGCAGGATGCGCTTGCCATAGGGCGGATAGGTCGGCACGCATTTGGCGATCAGGTCGGGCCGATCCTTCAGCTCGGTGAGGATGAAATCGGTCAGCTCCTGGCGATGCCGGTCATTGCCCTTGTTGACGGCGCGCTCCGGATGCGGCCAGGCCGGGTCCTTGCGCAGGAACGGCAACAGGCCGTCGCCATAGCGCCAGAACATGTTGAAGCGGTACCACTGCACATAGAACGGCAGATGCGCGAGCAGCCAGCGCGCGCCGTCGCTGATCGGATCGGAATAGCCCTTAACGGGCCGCGCCCATTGCGCGCTGCGTTGATAGACCGTGACGGACGCGACGCGGCCGGCGATCGACGGCACCAGCTGCATCGATGTCGCGCCGGTCCCGATCACGGCGACATGCTTGCCGTCGAGATTGATGTCGTCCGACCACAGGGCCGAATGCAGGATCGTGCCCTTGAAGTCTTCCTCGCCCTTGAAGCGGGCGCGAGAGGGATCGTTGAGCTGGCCGATGGCCGAGACCAGCGCGGTGGATTCAAAGGTTTCTTCGCCGCTCTTCGTCTTCAGCGTTGAGATCCAGCGTCGCTTGCCTTCGTCCCAGCGCGACGCTGTCAGCTCGGTATTGACCCGCAGATGCTCGCGGATGCCGTATTCCTCGGCGACCTTCAGCAGATAGGCAAGCAGCTCCTCGCGCTGGCAGAAATAGCGCGTCCATGCATTGCCCGAGCCGAACGAGTAGGAATAGGAATGGTTCGGCGTATCGACGCCGCAGCCGGGATAGCGGTTGATCCACCAGGTGCCCCCGAGCTCGGCGTTCTTCTCGACGATGGTGTAGGGGATGCCGAGATGGCCGAGTGCGACGCCGAGCGCGATGGCGCAGACGCCGGCGCCGACGATCAGCACGTGCTGGCCGGCAAGCTTCTCGGCGGAGGGGCGCTTCGTCCATTGCGGCTCGCGCGCTACAAATCCCATCTCCTCGCGCATCAGCGGTGCATATTCCGGTGCGACGTTCTCGCCGAGGCAGGCGCGCATCATCTTGAGCAGCAGCTCTTCGCCGGGATCGGTGATGACGGGTTTTGGCGTGCCGCCGGCAAACAGCTTGACCACTGCGGCACGGATTTCGTCCTGGACCTCCCGGGGCACGCCGGCTTCTGGATCGGGAATGAGGCGGATGTCGCGCTTGGGCAAGTACGGCGGCTCGAGCCAGCGCTCATCGCCGGTCATGTGCACCAGCACCATCAGCAAACAGCGGATATCGCCTTCGGCGATCGCGGAGACGAGATCGAGCGGCTTTTGTGGAGATGCGATGTTCATGGCGTGTCCTGATCTCCGGATGCACTGAAGAGGCCGCGCGTCATCAGCTTGCGATAGGCGGAGATGACGTGGTCGGGGACGGCGGTGACGCCGCCGGCCGAATAGGAGTAGCGGCGGCTGAGATAGCCGCGCGCGCCCATCAGCATGTGGACGATGGCCTCGAATTCCTCGTCGCTGTAATCCTCGATCGCGCCTGCCGCTCGTGCGCGGCGCAAAATGCGGACATAGGCGACCGAAATGTTGTCGAGATGTTTCTGGTAGCCGATGGGCGCGAAGAATTCGGCCTCGTTGAGGATGCGCAGGAACTCCGGCACCTCACGGATAAAGTCGAAGAAGGCGGAGAAGCGGGCGATCTCCTGCCGCGCGGCATCGGCGGTGCCGGTGCGTGCGCGGATGAACTCGACCATGTCGAGGCCGATCTTCGGCAGCAACTGGTCGAGCAGTTCCTGGCGGTTCTCGAAATGATTATAGAAGGTGCCTTGCGCGACGCCGGCTTCTTCCGTGATGCGGGCGACGGAGGCTTCGGCATAGCCATGCTTGCCGACGACCTTGGTCGCGGCGTCAAAGATCTTCTGCTTGGTCCAGGCGTTGCGCTCGACGCGGTTAAGCTTTGTGACCTTGGCATTCGCTTGCGTCATTCAGAGGTCTCCAGCTCGGCGCGCAGCACGCGCTTGAGGATTTTTCCGCTCGGGTTGCGCGGCAGGCCGTCGCGGATAACGAGCTGTTTCGGTACCTTGAAGCTCGCCAGGCGCGTACGGCAGTGCTCGGTGAGGGCAGGGAGCGCAAGGCTCGCGCCTTCGGCCAGCACGACGATCGCGACCGGCCGCTCGCCCCAGCGCGCATCGCGCAGGCCGATCACCGCGACTTCGCGCACCTCGGGCAAGTCGTAGATGACGCGCTCGACTTCGGAGGAAGCGATGTTCTCGCCGCCCGAGATGATCATGTCCTTCTTGCGGTCGGTCAGGTACAGGAAGCCTTCCTCGTCGAGATAGCCGACATCGCCGCTGCGGAACCAGTCGCCGAAGAAGGCCGCCGCCGTCTTCTCCGGATCCTTCCAATAGCCGCGCGTGATTTTCGGTCCGCGCAGACAGATCTCGCCATTGACGTTCGGCGGCAGCGTCTTGCCGTCCTCGTCACGGATCTCGATCTCGACATGGGCGATGGCGCGGCCGGTCGAGCCGATCTTCTCGATCTCGCGGCCGGCTTCCATGAAAGTGTCGCCGCCGACGGTCTCGGTGAGGCCATAGGCATCGATGTAGCGCGCATTGCGGAAGAACTCCGAGAACGCGCGGATGCGCACCTCCGGCGTCTTCTCGCCGCCGCCGATCGCCCATCTCAGGCTGGAGACGTCGTAGCGATCGCGGGTGGGGCAGGTGAGCATCGCGGTGGTCATCACAGGCGCGAACCATGCCGCGTTCAGCTTGTCCTCCGCGATCGCCGCAAGCGCGGTCTCCGGCTCGAAATTGCGCTCGATGCGGATGAAGCCGCCGTGCCAGAGCACGGCGATGCCGGGCAGGTCGAGCGCGCCGACGTGATAGAGCGGGCCGACAACGAGCAGTCGCGTCTCGGCACCGATGCCGAGCGCGATCGTCTGGTCGGCGGACTTCCAGTAAAAATTATCGTAAGTGAGCATCACGCCTTTGGGGCGGTCGGTCGTACCCGAGGTGTACATCAACCGCATCAGGTCGGACGGTGCGCGGACGTGCATCGGCGCGGGCACGGCCTCGCCCGCGAGGTGCGTGATGCTTTGCTGCGCAACTTCGTTCAGCACGACAACCTTCGCGCCCGCTGCATTCGCGGCGAGTTCCTCATCGACGATCAACAACCGCGCGCCGGCATTGCCCGCGATGTAGCCGACCTCGTCGCGCGACAGTCGAAAATTGATCGGCAAGAACACCGCGCCGAGATGACTGGTGGCGAAGACGAGCTCCAGGAACGCCGCGCTGTTCTTCATCAGCACGGCCACGACGTCGCCCGCGCCGATGCCCTGCGCGGCGAGCCAGCCGGCCGCTTGCCGGATGCGCGCATCGAAATCGGCGTAGGAGATCTCCTCGCCGCGATATTTCAGCGCGGGCCGGTCCGGCGTGCGCCGGGCATGAAAGGTGATGAAGCTCGAAAGATTGATCATTTTGCGGGTTTTGGGCCGATTACCGGCCTCGTTTCCTCCTTTGATGAATTATGACTCGTAATTCATCTTTGGCTTGACGTCACCCCCCTGCCTCTGAAATTGTTGGGAACACGGAGACGAGACGATCTCCGGCAAGGGACCAGGAAACGCCGACCCGAAAGAGGGAGGGGAAAATGACGAGAACCCGCATGCCGGGCATCAGCCGCCGTTCAACGCTGGCGCTGATGGGCGCCGGTGCGATGAGTGTTGCCGCACCGTGGGTGGCGCGCGCGCAAGCCAAGACGATCAAGATCGGCATGCCGACGATTCTGTCGGGCCGCGTTGCGCAGCTCGGCACGTCGTCGCGCAATGCGGTGATGCTCGAGGTCGACAAGGTCAACGCCGCCGGCGGACTTGCCGGCCGCCAGATCGAGATGGTGATCCGTGACTCCAAGGGCCAGCCGCAGGAAGCCGCCCGCGTCGCGCGCGAGCTCGTCAACACCGATGGTTGCGAGTGGCTGATCGACGGCGAGGCGTCGTCCGGATCGTTTGCGGTTCACGAAGTGGCGCGCGATCTCGGTGTGCTCTGCGTCCACACCTGTTCGGAAGCGTCCTCGCTCACGGCCGATCCGAAGCAGCACATCCCGAACGCGTTCCGTTGCGTGCGCCAGGGCATCCACGATTCCATCGTCGGCGGCAGCTATGCCGCCTCGATCGCGAAAGCCAAGGGCCTGAAGAAATGGGCGACCTGCTCGCCGGACTATGCCTATGGCCGCGACACCACCGGCGAGTTCACGCTGTACCTGAAGCGCTTTGCGCCCGACGTCGAAATCATCAGCGAGTCCTGGCCAAAGCTGTTCCAGCCCGACTACACCGAAGTCGTGACCAAGATCCTCCAGGCCAAGCCGCAGGCGCTGTACTCCTGCCTGTGGGGCGGCGATCTCACCTCCTATATCGACCAGGCCAACATCTATGCGATGTTCGGCCAGATGGAGGTGTTCGCGGTCAACATGGCCGACTACACCGCGCTCACCGTGGTGAAGAACCTGCCCAAGGGTATCCACTCCGGCAACCGCTACATCAAGACCTTCCCGACCACGCCGGAGAACGCGGCCTGGGGCGATGCCTACAAGGCGAAGTACAACGAATATCCGACCAACTGGTCGTGGCAGAACGCGACGGCCGTGATGTTCCTCGCCGAGGCCGCGAAGAAGGCCAACACCACCGACGGCAAGAAGATCGCGGAGGTGCTGAAGGGCCTCACCATCAAGTGCCCGTTCGGCGCCGACGGCACCGTGACAATGCGCGGCGACGACCACACGCTGGTCGGCTACGCGATCGGCTGGGGCACCACGATCCCGCAGGAGCCCTACGTGCCCGAGGTCAAGGCCGGCGACTGGAAGACCATCTTCGAGCTCGAGGCCGAGTGGAAGAAGAGCAAGGGCTACACCTGATGTGACGCGCGGCGGAGACGGGCGACCGTCTCCGCCGTTTTTATTTGGTTCTCCGCGCCAAGTCCGGCGCGTCGCAATGAAAGTGCTCCCGTGGATCTCGACGCGCTCGCCGGCTGCCTCTCCAGTTCCGCCTGCCTGGTGACGCAAACCACCAGCGGCCTCATCATCGGCATGCTCCTGTTCCTGGTCGCAGTCGGGCTGACGCTGATCTTCGGCGTGCTCAAGGTCGTCAATTTCAGCCACGGCGCCTTCTACATGTTCGGCGCCTATTTCGCGATGACGGCCTATCAGCTCACCGGGAGCTTCGCGCTGGCGATGTTCGCGGGCGCGGCTGGGACCGCGATTCTCGGTATGATCTTCGAGCGCGTCTTCATGAGCCGCGTCTATGGCGCCGACGTGCTGATGCAGCTGCTCGTCTGCTACGCCTTCGTGCTGATCTTCGACGATGTCGTGCGCATCATCTGGGGGCCGGAATTCAGGTCGATGGGCATGCCCGCGGCATTCCAGGTGATGCCGCTGTTCATCGCCGGCGGCGTAGTGCCGCCTTATTACCTGCTGCTGATCGGCGTCGCGCTCGTCGCAGCGATCGTGCTCGGCATCGGATTGTCGCGCAGCCGTATCGGCAAGGTGATCCGGGCGGCGGCACATAATCCCGGCATGGTCTCGGCGCTCGGCATCAATACCGGTCTGATCTATGGGGGCGTGTTCGCGCTCGGCGGCATGCTGGCGGGCCTTGCCGGCGCGCTCGCGGCGCCCGTGCGTTCGCTCACACCCGGCATGGGATTTTCGGTACTGATCGAATCCTTCATCGTCACCGTGATCGGGGGGATGGGTTCGATCCTGGGCGCTCTGATCGGAGCGCTGCTAATCGGTCTGATCCGCTCCTTCGGCTCGCTCGGCTTTCCCCTGTTCACGGAAGGCCTGATGTACCTGTTCATGGTGATCGTGCTGGTCTCCAAGCCCACCGGCCTGTTCGGCAAGGAGGCGGCATGACCGAGCTCGAGGCCGGACGCGCCGAGACGCTGGCGCCGGTGCGTAGCGGTGTGGCGCTGCAACGCTATCGCGACGTCCTGATTGCGCTCGTCGCCTTTGCCGTGCTGGCGAGCCTGCCGCTGTTCACCGGCAGCAAGGCGCTGCTCGATTTCGTCATCCGCTGCTCGGCTTACGGCCTGTTCGCGACCTCGCTGAACCTGCTGGTCGGCTACACCGGCCTGACTTCGTTCGGCCACGGCATGTTCTTCGGCCTTGGCGCCTACAGTTTTGGCCTGATCATGCAGAAGCTGGGCGTGCCGATTCCCGTGGCCTTCGTCGCGACGCTGGCGATCACGGCGGTAATCGCCGCCGTCATCGGCGCGATCTGCGTGCGGCTGAAGGATATCTATTTCGCCTTCGTCACGCTCGCGTTTCAGATGCTGATCCACTCGACCATCCTGTCCTGGGCCTCCTTCACCGGCGGCGACCAGGGCCTGCGTGGCGGCATTCCGCGCCCCACATTCCTCGGCATCAATCTTGCGAACCACATCCATCTCTATGTCGCGAGCTGCGCGCTTCTCATCCTCGGCCTGCTCGCGATGCGCCAGATCGCGCAATCGCCGTTCGGTTACACGTTGCGCATGATCCGCGACAATGCCGCGCGCGCAAGCTTCCTCGGCATCGACGTCTGGCGGGCCAAGCTGACAGTCTTCGTGCTGGCGGCATTGTTTGCGTCGATGGGGGGCATGGTGATGGCGCTGTTCGTCTCCGGTGCCTATCCGGAATTCGCCTATTGGACGATCTCGGGCGAGGGCATCTTCATCAACATGCTCGGCGGCGTCTCGACCTTCCTGGGGCCGATGGTCGGCACCGTGCTGCTGCTTCTGCTCAACGACACCGTCACGCGCTTCACCGAATACCACGGCATCGTGCTCGGCGTGGTCATCCTGTTCTTCGCGCTGGGCCTGCGCAAAGGCCTGCTGGATTTCGTTGCCGACTGGTTCGCGCACCGGCGTGACGCAGGCGAGGGGCGCTAGCGATG
Source organism: Bradyrhizobium sp. MOS001 (assembly GCF_004634465.1). Taxonomy (NCBI): domain Bacteria; kingdom Pseudomonadati; phylum Pseudomonadota; class Alphaproteobacteria; order Hyphomicrobiales; family Nitrobacteraceae; genus Bradyrhizobium; species Bradyrhizobium sp. MOS001. Next base: position 56,068 of record NZ_SPVJ01000011.1, on the reverse strand, counting down.
CTCGAGATCCGCAACCTCGCAAAATCCTTCGGCGGCGTGAAGGCGACCAACGACGTCACGCTCGACTTCCCCGACGGTTCGCTCACGGCGGTGATCGGCCCGAACGGCGCCGGCAAGAGCACGTTCTTCAACCTGATCACCGGCGCCTTGAGGCCGGATTCCGGCCAGGTGCTGCTCGACGGCATCGATCTCGCCGGCCGCTCGCCGCCGGAGATCGTGCGGCACGGCATCGGCCGCGCCTTCCAGGTCGCGAGCATCTTCAAATCGCTGACGGTGCAGGAGACCATGCTTGCCGCCGTCAGCGCCGACCAGCGCTCGTCCGCGGTGCTGCACAAGCGCTTTCCCTTGCCCGAGACGCGCGACCGCGCCGAGCACGTGATGGAGCTGCTGGGCCTCGCGGGAAAGCGCAATCGCACGGCCGCAACGCTGTCGCATGGCGACCAGAAGCTGCTCGACATTGCGCTCGCTCTGGTGCTCGAACCAAAGGTTCTGCTGCTGGACGAGCCGACTGCCGGCATGGGCCCGGAAGAGCGCTGGCGCATGATCGACAAGGTGCGCGAGCTCTGGGAGACGCAGAAAATCACCGTCGTCTTCATCGAGCACGACATGGACATCGTGTTCAAGATCGCCCCAAAGATCGTCGTGCTCTGCTACGGCCGCATCCTCGCGACCGGCACGCCCGACGAAATCCGAAGCAACAGCGCCGTGATCGAGGCCTATCTCGGCACTGAACATGCGGGGGCCGCCGCATGAGCGCGACCATTATCGAAGTCGCCGATCTCGACGTCTACTACGGCACCAGCCAGATACTGTTCGGCGTCGGCCTCTCGGTGCGGCAGGGCGAGACCATGGCGCTTTTGGGCCGCAATGGCGCGGGCAAATCGACGACCATGAAGGCGATCATGGGGCTGGCGCCGCCGCGGCGGGGCAGGATCAGCCTGCGCGGCGCGGTGATCTCGGGCCAGAGGCCGCACCATATCGCGCGCGCCGGTCTCGGCTTCGTGCCGGAGGATCGCCAGATCTTTCCGGAGCACACGGTCGAGGACAATCTCGTCATCGGTCGCAAGAAGGGGCCGGAAGGCCAGGACGAGTGGCCGATCAAGCGGATCTACGACGTCTTCCCGCTGCTGGAGCCGCTGCGCCATCGCATCGCCGGACGTCTCTCGGGCGGGGAGCAACAGATGCTCGCCATCGCGCGCACGCTGATGGGCAACCCGGCGCTGTTGCTGCTCGATGAGCCGAGCGAGGGCCTCGCGCCGATCATCGTGCAGCGGATCGGCGAGCTGTTGCGGCAGCTCCGACAGCTCGGATCGACCGTGCTGATCGCCGAGCAGAACATGCATTTCTGCCTGGGGCTTGCGAGCCACGCCACTGTCATCGACAAGGGCCAGATCGTCTATGCCGCCGGAATCGACGAGCTGAAGGCCAACGACGCGATCCGTCGCCGCTATCTGGCGCTTTAACCGGGTTCCGGACCGCCAAACCGGCCCAAAGAAGAAAACTATTGCCTCGGGTTCGCCAGACGGAAGGAGTTTCCCCATCGAGGGCCAAAAACGCCAATCGCTTCCATTGCCGTTTGGGGCCGAAACGACGACATTCCATTCAGAATTTGATGGATCGGCGTAGCCATGGAACGCACTGGATTTGAGCCCTTCGGCGAGCAGCTGGTGTCCGCAACGGACACCCAGCCGCGATCGCGCGCGTCAAAGCTCCTGTTGCGGGCCGGCACCACGGTGTTCTGGTCGCTGGTCGCGGGGATCGTGCTCGCGCGTGCGGCCTTCTTTGAGCCGGGCGTCTATGACAGCTTCAGCCGCGTCGCCTCGCTCGCCAAAAGCCTGATCTTCTGAGCCGATTATTCCGGGCTGAGGATAGAACTTCCCTCGGCCCTGATATGCTGAAAACTTATTCCCCAATCGGCCAGCACTGCGTATAAATATTTCTCCTCTGGGAGAGATTTGTGTCGCAGAATCAAGCATCCAACCCGGCCGACGCCAAGCCTACCACTGTCGTGAGCCGTATTGCGGCGCTGATTCCGGGAATCCTCCTGTGCATCGCCGTGGCCGGTATCTCGGCCTTGCTCGAACGGGCCGAGCTGGGTGTCTTCGAGCACCCCTATGTCGAAGCGCTGGTGATGGCGATCCTGCTCGGGATGGCGCTGCGCAGCTTCTGGAAACCGGCGCCGCGCTGGCAGGCCGGCATCGCCTTCAGCGCCAAGCAGCTGCTCGAAGTTGCGGTCATGCTGCTGGGGGCCTCGATCAGCTTCGCCGCCATCGCGGCTTCCGGCGTGGCGCTGCTGGCATCGATCGCCGCGGTCGTCGTGATCGCGCTCTGCGTCTCCTTCGGCCTCAGTCGCATGCTGGGCCTGTCGACGCGGCTCTCGATCCTGATCGCCTGCGGCAATTCCATCTGCGGCAATTCCGCGATCGCCGCCGTGGCGCCGATCATCGGCGCCAACAACGACGAGATCGCGTCCTCGATTTCCTTTACGGCGATCCTCGGCGTGATGATGGTGCTGGGCCTGCCGCTGCTGATTCCGCTGCTGCAATTGTCGGCCACGCAATATGGCATCCTCGCAGGCCTCACCGTCTACGCCGTGCCGCAGGTGCTTGCGGCAACGGTCCCGGCCGGGCTCGTCTCGACGCAGATCGGCACGCTCGTGAAGCTGATGCGCGTGTTGATGCTCGGGCCCGTCGTCGTCGGTCTCTCCCTGGTCGCCTCGCGCTGGCAGACCGGCGCCAAGAAATCCAATGTCGGCTTCTTCCGCCTGGTCCCCTGGTTCATCCTCGGCTTTCTTGCGCTGGCGACCCTGCGCTCGCTGGAGATCGTGCCGGGCACGGTGGTCGGGCCGGTGACGAAGATCACGAGCTTCCTGACGGTGGTCTCGATGGCCGCGCTCGGCCTCGGCGTCGACGTGAAGGTGCTGGCGAATGTCGGGGGCCGGGTGACGGCTGCCGTGACACTGTCGCTGATGCTGCTCCTCGGCATCAGCATCGCGCTGGTGCACTGGTTCAAGTGAGGGGAGCACAGCGACTGCGAACTCCTCTTCCTTCTCCCCTTGTGGGAGAAGGTGGCGCGAAGCGCCGGATGAGGGGTTCTATCCGCGAGTCCGAAATGAGAGGGGAGTTTGCCGAAGCAGACCCCTCATCCGCCTTGCCTTCGGCAAGGCACCTTCTCCCACAAGGGGAGAAGGGAAGTAAGAGCGCAATCGTCGAGATGGGGCGACTAGATCACATCCGCCAGCGAATGCCCATGCAGCTCGATGTTAAGCCCTTGCATGCCCATGTCGCTGATCTCGCCGCCCATCGCCTTCAGGCTCTCCTCGCGGATCAGTGACATCAGGCCGCGGCGGAGCGCCAGGAACTCCGACGACATCATCATCGATTGCTGCCGCGGCCGCTCCAGCGGGATCGGGATCTCCGCCTTGATCGAGCCGGGGCGGGCGGTCATGCAGTAGACGCGGTCGGAGAGGAAGATGGCTTCGTCGATGTCGTGGGTGACGAACAGCACCGAGATCTTCAGCCGTTGCCACATGTTGGTGAGGATCTGCTGCATGATCACGCGCGTCTGCGCGTCGAGCGCGCCGAACGGCTCGTCGAGCAGCAGCACCTTCGGTCCCGTCGCGAGCGCGCGGACGATGCCGACGCGCTGCTTCATGCCGCCGGAGAGTTTTTCCGGATAATGCTTTTCGAACGCTTCGAGCCCCGCGAGCCCGAGCAGCGTGCGCGCGGCGCGCTCGCGCTGGGAGCGCGCCATGCCGCGCATCTTCAGGCCGAACTCGACGTTCTCCCGCACCGTCTTCCACGGAAACAGCGAATATTGCTGAAATACCATGCCGCGCTCGGCGCTGGGGCCGTTGACCCGCTCGCCGTCGACCGTGACTACACCGGTGGTCGGCTTGAGGAAGCCGGCGACAGCATTGAGCAGCGTCGACTTTCCACAGCCGGAGGGCCCGACGATCGAGACGAACTCGCCGGGCTTCACATGAATCTGCGTATCGGTGACGGCCTGCACAGGTCCCTCGATGCTCTCATAGCTGAGGGAGAAATTCCTGACCTCGATATGGCCTTGCGGTGCTTTGGTCAGGATTTCGTTCATTTTAGCCTCCACGGCATCACCAACTGCCCGGCGCCCCTGATAAGCAGGCTCGATCCAAGGCCAAGCACGCCGATCGCGATCATGCCGACCGCGATGTCGGCATATTGGACAAGGGAATAGGCCTCCCAGGTGAAGTAGCCGATGCCGTACTGGCCCGAGATCATCTCGGCGGCGATCAGCGACACCCAGGCCACGCCCATACCGACGGTGAGGCCGGTGAAGATGTGCGGCATCGAAGCCGGAAAATACACCTCGCGGAAGATCGAGCGCTCGCGCGCGCCGAGACATTGCGCGGCGCGCACCAGCACGGGGTCGACGAGCGACATGCCATGCAGCGTGTTGACCAGGATCGGGAAGAATGCGCCGAGGAAGGTGATGAAGACGATGCTCTGCTCGTTGGTCGGCCAAAGCATGATTGCCATCGGCACCCAGGCGATTGCCGGGATCGGCCGTAGCACCTCGGCGACCGGGAAGATGATTTCGTGCACCAGCTTGAAGCGGCCCATGATCAGGCCGAGCGGCACGCCGACCACCGCCGCGAGCGAGAAGCCGAACAAGATGCGCCGGCAGCTCAAGAGGATGTGCAGCAGGAATTTCGGATCGTGGATCGCCTTGGTGAAGCTCGCATAGACCGCGAGCGGCGAGGGCACGTTGGTGAAGCGCACGAAGAACACGACGCGATAGGTCGTGAGCAGGTGCCAGACCAGCAGGAAGGCGAGCAGCGATATGATGCCGATCGCCGTCGCGCGTAGCCCCGCTCGATTGAGCCGGTACCAGCGCAGCGCAAGCGTGCCGAAGGAAGGCGGTGTCGCGGGCGGGAAGGGGGCGGGCACGGGGCCCGCCTCGGCGATTGCAGTTGCTGCCGGCATGCTGTCCTCGGGATGTCTGGCGAGGGCGGGACTGCTCACGTCTTGCCTCCGCCGACCGCCGCCTTCACCGCGTCGTCGAAGCCGAGCACCTTGCCATTGATCTTGGCGGCATGGGCTTCGGCGTCCTTCTTCAGCAGGAACGGCGCGACCTCGCCGTTGCCGACCGCGAAGAAGGCCTGGTCGGCGAACAGCTTGATTCCACGGGTGGTGTCGAAGACGTAGGCGACGTTGATCTTCTTGCCCTTGGCCTTGTAGTCGGCATAGGCCCCTAACGTGCACGCTGCGGACGCAAACGGCAGGATGCCGGCTTCGTCGACCCAGACCTCGCCGGCCTTGCGCGGGTCGGTGATCGGCTTCTTGCAGAAGGAATCTTCGCCCGCGATCTCGTAATTTCTGGTGCTCGCAAGCTGGGTGTCATAGTCGAGCTTCATCTCGGCATAGGCCTTGCGGATGTAGGAATCATCCACCCACTTCTTCGGATCGAACTCCTTCATGCGGCCGAGATTCTGCAAAACCTTGACGTCGGTCGCGGCTGCATCGATCAGCGCCGGCTTCACCGTGGGATCGGTGGTCATGTTGCCGCTGGGACCGAGGAAGATATAGACGACTTCCTTGTTGATGCCGGTCCACTCCTGGATCTTTTCGGCCGCGAGCTTCGGATCGTCGCGCAGCCACTGGTTGGCGGCGATCAGCGCCTTGAAGTAGGCAACGATGACCTCGGGGTATTTCTCGGCGAAATCGGTGCGGACCACGATGCCGTGGAAGGTCGGCAGGTTGGTCTCAACGCCGTCAAAGATTTTTCGCGCAAAGCCGCGGAACGGCAGCAGCTCGGCGAAGGGGACGAAGTCGGCGTGCGCGTCGATCTTCTTCTCCTGGAGATTGGTCGAGCCGACCTCCGGGCTCTGGCTGACGAGCTGGAAGAAGTCGGAGGCGTAACCGCGGTCCTGCATCGCCTTCAGCACCATGCCGTGCGCGGCCGAGCCGAACGGCACGCTGACGAGCTTGCCCTTGAGATCGGCGAGATCGTAATAGGGCGAGTCCTTGTGGACCACGAGCCCGTTGCCGGAGCCAGACAGGCTGTAGGCGGCCACGCCGATCAGGCGGCTCTTGCTCTCCGGATTGCTCTCGAAGGTGAAGCCGTTCACGATCAGCGGATAGTCGCCCATCATGCCGATCTGGAGCTTGTTCGCCATCATCGCATTGGTGACGGGCGGGCCTGAGGTGAAGTTCTGCCACTCCAGCTCGAACTTGATATTGGCGTATTTGCCGTCCTTCGGCAGATATTTCTCGAGGAGATGCAGCTGCCGGATGACGACGCCGGCGGTCACCGTGTTGGTCGTGGTGTCCTGCGTTCCGATGCCGAGGGTGACGGTTTCCGCCAGGGCCGGCTGCGCGATCAGAAGCGCCAGCGAGGTCACCGACATCGCGATCGAGAGCGTGGGAAGATGGCGGACCATTCTCATCCTCATTCGGTTGGATGTGCTGTGGTTGCCATGATTGGGTGAGGCCGCGGGCAGGGCAAATCCGGAGTGACCGCCGCAGTCGATTAGTTGCCGGGAAAAGCTGATTGCATACTCCTTGGGCAGTCCTGCACTATAAAGCCACTTGCCTGTGCATCGACCCTAGTCGCCGCTCTGGCCGCGCATCTCCTCGAGAGCGTCGGCCCGGCACACCACGATCTGCGAGCGCTTGGTGACGACGATTCCCTTCTCCTGCATCCGTTTCAGGCTGATCGTGACCCATTGCCTGGTCGCGCCGACCATGTGGGCGATGTCGGCATGGGTGAAGGCCGCCGCGATCACCCGGCCGTCGGCATCCTCGACGCCGTAGAGCTCGACCAGATGCAGCAGAAGATGCGCGAGGCGCTGGGTGATCGAACGTGTTCCCAGCATTTGCGCCAGCGCCGAATAGCATTTGCCCTTGAAGGTAAGGCCTTCAATGAGGCCGATGGCGAGGTTCGGGATCTCCACGGCAAGGGACCGCAGTTCCTTTCCGGGCAGGTGCACGACGCTGCAATTGCTGGATGCGACGCCGGACCATTGATGCACGGTGCCCTCGAACACTTCGGGCCCACCGACGAAATTGCCGACGTGCCAATAGGCCAGCGTGATCTCGCGTCCGAGCGGCGAAGTGTAGAACACGCGGATGCGGCCGCTCTCGATCAGCCAGATGCCGTCATGCTTGCCGCCCTGGCTGAACAGCGTCTGGCCGCGGTTGAGCACCTTTCGCCGGCCCTGCTTCAGCACCAGCTCCCGCTCGCGCGGTGACAGCTTGTCCATCAGCGGCGGCGGTCCGCCGATCCATTGTTGGTTCTCGGTCAGCAGCAGCGAGGAGCCGCCGGCAGGCCGGACCGTTGCGGGAACCGTCCCGCGAACCGCATTCGCCGCCTGCAACATCGTCTGCCTCCGGAACGTTCAAATCGTTCTAAAGAGGAGCAATGTCCGTGCCAGATGGGGGGAGCTCGTGGCAGGCCGCCGCCATTCACTCCGCTGTCATCGCCCGCGAAGGCGGGCGATCCAGTATTCCAGAGACTTCAGTGACATACGGAGGGGCCGCGGCGTACTGGATTCCCCGCTTTCGCGGGGAATGACAGCGGTGTGCGTGTAGCGGGATCGAGGCTTACCGCCCCGCCAAGCTCAGCAGATACGGCTTCGGATAAATCCCCCTGTTATGCCCATCCGAAAACGAGATGTTCAGCCCGTAGCCGAGATCGCCGATCTCGGTGATGGCGATGCCGGGAAAGCGTTCGGGGAAGCGATCGTCGAAGCGGGCACGGGTGCAATGGGCGCATTTGCAGGAGAGTCGGAGCTGCTCGGCAGCGATCCCGACCACGTCGTCCTGCGTGGTGCGCACGACGAGCGTCGCGAGATCGGCGCTGGCTTCATAGGCCGCCACAGTCGGCGCCACCAAGGTCATGGTCATGACGAACCTCCAGCTTCCTTCTATGTCGGCGCGGGCGCGCACGAATAGCAACTAATTGCCAGCGCGAACGCGTGGCCGTCGGCCTCCTCTTCAGTCACCGCCCACTAAATGTGAAACTAATCGACCGGGAATTTCACTTCCGAATTGCCGGGCTCTGCTCTCTCCGAAACCTTGTGCGCCAACGACGGCTGAGGAGAGAGCATGAGCGCATTTCAGAAGGAAACGGTTTTGTCGGTCCGGCACTGGACCGATAGCCTGTTCAGCTTCACGGCGACGCGCGATCCGGGCTTCCGTTTCCTGAACGGCCAGTTCGCGATGATCGGGCTCGAAGTCGAGGGCAAGCCGTTGATGCGGGCCTACAGCATGGCGAGCGCCAATCACGAGGAGGCGCTCGAATTTTTTTCGATCAAGGTGCAGGACGGCCAGCTGACCTCGCGCCTCCAGAAGATCCGGGAGGGCGACATCATCCTGGTCGGCCGCAAGGCGACGGGCACGCTGATCACCGGCAACCTCATCCCTGGAAAGCGCCTGCTGCTGCTCTCGACCGGCACGGGCCTCGCGCCCTTCGCCAGCCTGATCAAGGACCCCGACGTCTATGAGAATTACGAGACCATCGTGCTCGCCCATGGCTGCCGCCAGGTTTCGGAGCTCGCCTATGGTGAGCACCTCGTCGACGGCCTGCGCAATCACGAATTCTTCGGCCCCCTGATCCGCGACAAGCTCGTCTACTACCCGACCGTCACCCGCGAGCCGTTCAAAAACCGCGGCCGTATCACCGACCTGATCGCCTCCAATCAGCTGTTCGACGACATCGGGCTAACAGGTCTCGATATCGAGACCGACCGCATCATGCTGTGCGGCAGCCCGGCGATGCTCGAGGAACTCCCCGCGATGTTTGCCGCGCGCGGCTTTGTCGAGGGTAACCACAGCCAGCCCGGCCATTTCGTCGTTGAAAAGGCCTTCGTCGAGCGCTGAGGCGCAAATCGCGTCCCGGCGACAACTAATTGCTATCGCCGGACAACCACCTGAACAAATCTGATGCAAAGGCGCCGGACCGGCGAACCAGGAGCAAGTGATGGCACTAGATGAGATCGTCGACGGACTTTCGGAGGTTTCCTGCGACGTGCTCGTCATCGGCGGCGGTACGGCCGGCCCGATGGCGGCGCTGAAGGCAAAACTGAAGAACCCGAAGGCCAATGTCGTCCTGCTCGAGAAGGCCAACGTCAAGCGCTCCGGCGCGATCTCGATGGGCATGGACGGGCTCAACAACGCCGTCATCCCCGGCTACGCGACGCCGGAGCAGTACACCAAGGAAATCACCATCGCCAACGACGGCATCGTCGATCAGAAGGCGGTCTATAAATACGCGCAAAATTGCTACAAGATTATCGAGGAGCTCGACAGCTTCGGCATCCGCTTCCTGAAGAACGAGAACGGCGATTACGCCGTCAAGAAGGTGCACCACATCGGCACCTATGTGCTTCCGATGCCGAACGGCGAGACCGTGAAGAAGGCGCTGTACCGCCAGCTCCGCCGCGCCCGCATCCTGATCTCCAACCGCTACATGGCGACGCGGCTGCTGAAGTCGTCGGACGGGCGCATCGCCGGCGCGATCTCAGTCAACACTCGCACCGCCGAAATCCTGGTGATCAAAGCCAAGGCCGTGATCCTCTGCATGGGCGCCGCCGGCCGCCTGGGCCTGCCGACCTCCGGCTACATGTTCGGCACCTACGAGAACGCCGCCAATTCCGGTGACGGCTATGCGATGGCCTATCACGCCGGCGCCGCGCTCGCGAACCTCGAATGCTACCAGATCAATCCGCTGATCAAGGACTATAACGGCCCGGCCTGCGCCTATGTCGCCGGTCCCTTCGGCGCCTTTACCGCGAACAACGAGGGATCGCGCTTCATCGAATGCGACTACTGGTCCGGCCAGATGATGCTGGAGTTCTACAACGAGCTGCTGTCAGGCAAGGGCCCGGTGTTCCTCCAGCTCAAGCATCTCCATCCTGATACGATCTCGGAGATCGAATCCACGCTGCACAAGGTCGAGCGTCCCACGCGCGGCCTGTTCCAGCAGGGGCGCGGGGTCGACTATCGTAGCGAGTCGATCGAGATGCATATCTCCGAGATCGGGTTCTGCTCCGGCCACAGCGCCTCCGGCGTGTTCGTCGACGACAATGCCCGCACCACCGTGCCCGGCCTTTACGCCGCCGGCGACATGGCGAGCGTGCCGCATAATTACATGCTGGGCGCCTTCACCAACGGATCGGTCGCCGGCATCGACGCGATGGAGTTCGCCGACAGCCACGACTTCGCGGAATTCGACGCCGCCGATGTCGCCAGGGAGCGCGATCGCGTGCTGGCGCCAACGAAGCGCGAGGACGGCATTCCGCCGAACCAGGTCGAGTACAAGACCCGCCGCCTCGTCAACGACTATCTCCAGCCGCCGAAGGTCACGCGCAAATACGAGCTCGGCATGCGCCGCCTCGCCGAGACGCGGCAGGACATGCAGGAACACATGATCGCGCGCAATGCGCACGAGCTGCTTCGTGCGCTCGAAGTGCAGTCGATCATGGACTGCGCCGACATGGCGGTGCACGCCTCGTTGTACCGCGAGGAGAGCCGCTGGGGCCTCTATCACTGGCGCACGGATTTCCCGGAGAAGGACAACGAGAACTGGTTCTGCCACACGCTGCTCTCCAAGCAGAACGGCAAGATGACCAGCGAGAAGCGCGCCGTGGAGCCCTATGTCGTGCCGATCGCCGACGACGAGAAGGACCTCTACGACAAGCAGCGCATCCGCGCCTCCGCCTGATCCACCGCAACATCGCAACAGGAGACATAAAATGCCTCTCGCGTCCTATCAGACATCGGTTCCGGTGGTCGTCGACGACGCCAAATGCATCGCCGACAAGGGCTGCACCGTATGCGTCGACGTCTGTCCGCTCGATGTGCTCCGCATCAGCGACATGACCGGCAAGGCCTACATGGCCTATGACGAGTGCTGGTACTGCATGCCTTGCGAGGCCGATTGCCCGACCGGCGCCGTCACCGTCAATATTCCCTATCTGTTGAGGTGATCATGTCGAGCCCGTTCGAGTCCTATGACGACCTCGAAGACGCCGATGAGCGGTTGCAAGCCGCCGATCCCGCCGAGCGCCGCGTCGCCATCATCGCGCTCGGTCACTCCGGCGATCCCGCAGCCGTCGCGCATCTCGCCAACATGGTCGCCGATCCCGACGCCGGTGTGCGCCAGCAGGTCGCGATGGCGCTCGGCGAGTTCGACGGGCCGGAGGCCGCGCATGGGCTGGTCAAACTGCTGGTCGATCCCGAAAGAATCGTGGCGGCGGCCGCGGCCGACAGCATGGCCGAGTTCAAGGATCCGGCCTGCGCCGAGATCATCCTGCCGCTGGTCAAGCACGCCCATGCCTTCGTCCGCATGGGCGCGCTGCGCGCGCTGAAGGAGCTGCGCTGCAAGGACACGCTGAAGCCGGCGCTGGAAGCGCTCCTGGATCAAGATGCGGCCGTTCGCGTGCAGGCGATCGGCGTGATCGGTTTCCTCAAGCTGGAGGAATCCATCCCCGCGCTGACCGCGCTGATCAATGATCCCGACGCCCATGTGCGCCGCGCCGCGGTGAGCGCGCTGGCCTTCTCGCAGCTGAAGCCCGCGGCCGAGACGATCACACGCGGGCTGAAGGACTCGGACTGGATGGTGCGCGAGATGGCCGCGGAAACGCTGGGCCTCAACGTCAACGGTTCGCTCGCGGCCGATCAGCTTGTCGGCTCGCTCGCCGATGAATTCTGGCAGGTGCGGCTGAAGGCGATCCGCAGCCTCGGCAAGATGAAGATCGAGCGCGCGGTACGCCCGATCGGCAATTGCATCAACCACGACCAGGCCAATTTGCGGAAGGAGGCGGCGGCCGCGCTCGGCGAGATCGCCCATCCCGACGGCGAGGCGTTCCTGGCGGTCATCGCCGACGATGCCGACCCCGACGTTCGCAAGAACGCGCGCTGGGCGCTCCAGCAGATCGCGGCGCGCAAAGCGCGAGCAGGCGCATAAAGGCCCGGGCAGGGGCATAGCGGCTCTTCGCTGCCGGTCTGGACTTCCCCTGCCAGACGTTTATTGGTCTTCGCCAATGGGATCGGCTGCTGTGAACGCGGCCGATCCGAGAAAGAGCGAGGACGCGGCCATGACGACACTGTCTGTTAGAGATCTTCTCCCCGAGGATGGAACGAAGGGGACGCTGGTCGGCCGCGTCTGGCTGCCGCAGGCGAACGGCCCGGCCGTTGTCGCCGTCCGTGGAGACGGCGTCTTCGACGTCACCGCCAAGTTTCCGACCGTCAGCGCGCTCTGCGAGGAAGACAATCCGGCCAAGGCGCTCGCCTCGGTCAAGGGCGAGCGCATCGGCGATCTCGAAGCGATCGTGGCCAACACGGCGCCGGATGGGCGCGATCCGAAAAAGCCGTGGCTGCTTGCGCCCCTCGATCTCCAGACCCTGAAGGCCGCCGGCGTCACCTTTGCCATCTCGATGCTGGAGCGCGTCATCGAAGAGCGGGCCAAGGGCAATCCGGCATCGGCCGAAGCGATCCGGAAAGAAGTGACGCGGCTGATCGGCGACGATCTGTCGAAGCTCAAGCCGGGCTCCGACCAGGCGATGCATTTGAAGCAGGTGCTGATCGATCAGAACGCCTGGAGCCAATATCTCGAAGTCGGCATCGGTCCGGATGCCGAGGTCTTCACGAAGGCTCCGACCTTGTCCTCGGTCGGCACCGGCATGGATGCCGGGCTGCATCCGAAATCGACCTGGAACAATCCCGAGCCCGAGCTGGTGCTGTTCGTCTCGAGCCGCGGCAAGATCGTCGGCGGCGCACTCGGCAACGACGTCAATCTGCGCGACTTCGAGGGGCGTTCGGCGCTGCTGTTGTCGAAGGCCAAGGACAACAACGCCTCCTGCGCGATCGGCCCGTTGCTGCGTCTGTTCGACGACAGCTTCACACTCGACGACGCCCGCAAGCTCGACATCAGCCTGAACGTGAAGGGCGCGGACGGTTTCGTTCTCGACGGCCATTCCTCGATCAGCATGATCAGTCGCGATCCCACGGACCTCGTCGAGCAGACGATCGGCAAGGTGCATCAATATCCCGATGGCTTCGTGCTGTTCCTCGGCACGATGTTCGCACCCGTCAAGGATCGCGATGCGCCGGGGCAGGGGTTCACCCACAAGCGCGACGACATCGTCACGATCGCAGCACCCCAGCTCGGCAAGCTCATCAACCGCATGCGCACCAGCGACGAGTGCGAGCCCTGGACGTTTGGAATCGGCGCGCTGATGAAGAACCTCGCGCAACGGAAGCTGATTTAGCTCCGCTACCCTTCGCCTCTCCCCGCACGCGGGGAGAGCCGGATTGCATCGAAGATGCAATCCGGGTGACGCGGACTCTCCGCGAGTCGATTTGGTCGACCTACGCCGAACTCTATCCACACCGTCATTGCGAGCGCAGCGAAGCAATCCAGAGTCCCTGCGTGGACAGTTTCTGGATTGCTTCGCTGCGCTCGCAATGACGCGGAGGAGAGATTGCGGGCCGCACATATTCCTTCATCTCCCCGTTGCATCCACGGAACAAAATCGCGCTGGGCGTGTCATTGAACCGTCCTTCCCGCCAAATCGAAGTTTCGCGCGAATAGTCAAATAATATGACTAGTCGGAACTCATCTTCCGTGAAATAGTCCCTCCCGCCGCCTCAAAGGCCGGCCTGCGGGTGCCATGCTACCGATCGGCACTCGAGATAACACAAGATGACTTCTTGGGAGATACGCCTGATGACCCTCAAAGCCCTCTTTGCGGCCAGCGCCACGGCCGCGTTGCTGCTCGCGCTGCCGGCCAGCGCCGCCGAGCTCACCATCGGCTTCTCGCAGATCGGATCGGAATCCGGCTGGCGCGCGGCCGAGACGTCGGTCTCCAAGCAGGAGGCTGCCAAGCGAAAGGTCAATCTCAAGATCGCCGACGCGCAGCAGAAGCAGGAGAACCAGATCAAGGCGATCCGCTCCTTCATCGCGCAGAACGTCGATGCGATCTTCCTTGCACCCGTAGTCTCGACCGGTTGGGACTCGGTGCTGAAGGAGGCCAAGGAGGCCAAGATCCCGGTCGTGCTGCTCGACCGCGACATCGATCCCTCCGGCAAGGAGCTCTATCTCACCGCCGTGACCTCCGACAGCGTGCACGAAGGCGAGGTTGCCGGCGACTGGCTGGCCAAGACCGTCGGCGGCAAGGCCTGCAACGTCGTCGAATTGCAGGGCACGGTCGGCGCCAGCGTCGCCGCCAACCGCAAGAAGGGCTTTGACACCGCCATCGCCAAGCATGCGAACCTCAAGGTGGTGCGCAGCCAGACCGGCGACTTCACCCGTGCCAAGGGCAAGGAGGTGATGGAGAGCTTCATCAAGGCCGAAGGCGGCGGCAAGTCGATTTGCGCGGTCTACGCGCACAATGACGACATGATGGTCGGCGCGATCCAGGCGATGAAGGAAGCCGGCCTCAAGCCGGGCAAGGAGATCCTCACCGTCTCGATCGACGCAGTCCCCGACATCTTCAAGGCCATGGCCGCCGGCGAGGCCAATGCCACCGTCGAGCTGACGCCGAACATGGCCGGCCCCGCGCTCGATGCCGTCGCGGCCTTCAAGGACAAGGGCACCGTTCCGCCCAAGTGGATCCAGACCGACTCCAAGCTCTATACAGCGGCTGACGATCCGCAGAAGATCTACGACAGCAAGAAGGGCCTCGGTTACTGAGGCGGCGCAGCGCCGGACCGCTCCCCCGTGGTCCGGCGCATCCCCCTTCGAAACCGTTGCGCGAACGAATAGGCTGGGTGTCCGCAGCATAAGCGGACGCCGGTGGGAGTGACGTCGTTATGGAGAACAGCCCCGATCCTGCTCCTTCCCTGCTGGAGGTGCGCGGGATCAGCAAAAGCTTCGGTGCTGTGCGTGCGTTGCAGGAGGTCGACTTCACGCTTCGTGCCGGCGAGATTCATGCGTTGCTTGGCGAGAACGGCGCAGGCAAATCCACGATGATCAAGGTGATCACCGGCGTATTCCCGCGCGATGCCGGCATCGTCCGGCTTGGCGGTGAAGAGGTCGCGCCGCGCTCGGCCAAGGCCGCACTCCAGGCCGGCATCGCCACGGTCTACCAGGAGGTCAATCTGCTACCGAATCTCTCGGTCGCGCAGAACCTGTTCCTCGACCGACAGCCGATGCGCTTCGGCATCGTACGTGAAGGCGAGATGCGGCGTCGCGCCAAGGCGCTTCTCACGGACTTCGGCCTCGATATCGACGTCGCCGCGCCGCTCGGCAGCTATTCCGTCGCCATCCAGCACGTCACCGCGATTGCGCGGGCCGTCGATCTCTCCGCGCGCGTGCTGATCCTGGACGAGCCCACGGCGAGCCTCGACCGCCACGAGGTCGAGATCCTCTTCGGCATCATGCGCCAGCTCGCCAAGCGCGGCATCGGCATCGTATTCGTCAGTCACTTCCTCGATCAGGTCTACGAGATCTCCGACCGCATCACGGTGTTGCGCAACGGCCGCTTGGTCGGCGAGCGCGAGACCGCCTCGCTGCCGCGGCTCGAGCTGATCCGGATGATGCTCGGCCGCGAGCTGGCCGAGACCACCAGCGCCCGCGCGTCGGCGGGAGAGCATCGGGCGCGCGAGGTCTGCGCGAGTTTCGAGAACTACGGCAAGGCCGGCTATGTCGCGCCGTTCAATCTCGAGCTGCGCCATGGCGAGGTCGTGGGTCTCGCCGGCCTGCTCGGCTCGGGCCGGACCGAAACAGCGCGGCTGGTGTTCGGTGCCGAGCGCGCCGATGGCGGGCAGGCGAGGGTGGAGGGGGCGCCCGTGCGGCTGCAGTCGCCGCGCGACGGCGTGCGCCACGGCTTTGGCTATTGCCCGGAGGAACGCAAGACCGACGGCATCGTCGCCGAGCTCACCGTGCGCGAGAACATCGTGCTCGCGCTCCAGGCCAAGCGCGGCCTGCACCGGCCGCTGTCGCGCCGCGAGCAGGACGAGATCGCAGGCCGCTACGTCAAGATGCTCGACATCCGCCCGCCCGATCCGGAGCGCGCCGTGGGGCTGCTGTCCGGCGGCAATCAGCAGAAGGTGCTGCTGGCGCGCTGGCTCGCGACCTCGCCGCGCCTCCTGGTGCTGGACGAGCCGACCCGCGGGATCGACGTCGGCGCGCATGCCGAGATCATCCGCCTGATCCGCGAGCTCTGCGACGACGGGCTGGCGCTGCTCGTGATCTCCTCCGAGTTGGATGAGATCGTGACCTATTCCGACCGCGTGGTCGTGTTGCGCGACCGTGCCCATGTCGAGGAGCTCGCGGGAGAGACGATCGACGTCGGCAACATTCTCGCGGCCATCGCCGCCGATGGCGCCGCTGTCGCGCATGAGGGTCGGGCATGACAGCGCTGTTGCCGCGCCGCGGCCTTGCCCAGATCCTCGCGTTGATCGTCATCCTGGCGGCCGATCGCATCGTGTCGCCGCAATTCTTCGATCTGCGTCTCCAGGACGGCCGGCTGTTCGGCAGCCTGATCGACGTGCTCAACCGCGGCACGCCGGTGGCGCTGCTCTCGCTCGGCATGGTGCTGGTGATCGCGACGCGCGGCATCGATCTGTCGGTCGGTGCGGTCATGGCCATCTCGGGCGCGATCGCGGCGAGCCTTGCCGACACGCACAGTCTGCCTGTGGTCCTTGCGGCCGCGCTCGGCGCTGGCCTGGTCTGCGGATTGTGGAACGGATTTCTCGTCGCGGTGCTCGGCATGCAGCCGATCGTGGCGACGCTGATCCTGATGGTGGCGGGACGCGGCATCGCGCAGCTCATTACCGAGGGGCGTATCGTGACCTTCTCCTCGCCGGATCTGGTCTGGCTTGGCAATGGCGCGGTGCTCGGCGTGCCGATGCCGGTCGTGATCGCCCTGGGCATGCTGATTCTCACCGGAGCGGTGGTGCGCGGTTCGGCGCTCGGATTGCTGATCGAGGCAACCGGCGGCAACGCGCGGGCGAGCGAGCTTGCCGGCGTCGGCACGCGTGCGATGATCCTGGCTGTCTACGTCTGGTGCGGCATCTGCGCCGCGCTCGCCGGCGTGATCGCGGCGGCCGACATCATGGGCGCGGATGCCAACAATGCCGGCCTCTGGCTCGAGCTCGACGCCATCCTCGCGGTGGTGATCGGCGGCACCTCCCTGTTCGGCGGCCGTTTCAGCCTCGTGCTGGCCGTGCTCGGTGCGTTGATCATCCAGACCATGAACACCGGCATTCTGCTGTCGGGCTATCCACCGGAGTTCAATTTGCTGGTCAAGGCGGTGGTGGTGATGACGGTGCTGCTGCTGCAATCGCCGAAATTTTCGGGGATTGCCGGGATCGCCGCGCGGCTGCGGAGGTCCAAAGCATGAAAGGCCTGCCGCCCGTCCTCATCACCGCTATCGTGCTGGTTGCCGGCTTTGCGCTCTGCGCCGTGCAATTCCCCAACATCGCCTCCACCCGCGTGGTCGGCAATCTCCTCACCGACAACGCCTTTCTCGGCATCGTCGCGACCGGCATGACCTTCGTCATCATCTCCGGCGGCATCGACCTCTCGGTCGGCTCGGTGATTGGTTTCACCACGGTGTTCGTCGCGCTTGCGATCGAGCGCTGGGGCGTGCCGCCGCTGCTTGCCTTCGTCGCGATCCTCGCGCTCTCGGCGGCCTTCGGAGCTGCGATGGGCGCGGTGATCCATGTCTTCGACCTGCCGCCGTTCATCGTGACGCTGGCGGGGATGTTCCTGGCCCGTGGCGCGAGCTTCCTGCTCTCGACGGAATCGGTGCCGATCACCGCGCCGGTCTATTCCACCGTGTCGGACTTCGCGCTGCGGATGCCCGGTGGAGGGCGATTGACCGCGATCGCGATCATCATGCTCGTGATCGTGATCGGCGGCGCCTTGCTGCTGCATCTCACCCGGTTCGGCGCCAATGTCTACGCGCTCGGCGGCAGCCGGGCGACCGCGAGCCTGATGGGCGTTGCCGTCGGCAAGATGACGGTGAGGATCTACATGCTGTCGAGCCTGCTCGCGGGCATCGCCGGCATCGTGTTCTCCTTCTACACGAGCGCCGGCTACTCGCTCTCCGCGGTCGGCGTCGAGCTCGACACCATCGCGGCTGTCGTGATCGGCGGTACGCTGCTCACGGGCGGGCAGGGCTCGGTGATCGGCACCTTCCTCGGCGTGCTGATCCAGGGCTTGATCCAGACCTACATCAATTTCGACGGAACGCTGTCGAGCTGGTGGACCAAGATCGCGACCGGCGTGCTACTGTTCGCCTTCATCGCCTTGCAGCAGGGGCTGGTCGCGCTCGCGCGGCGGCCGGCGGCGAAGCGCGCAGGAGCAGCCACATGACGTCGCGCATCGTCGTCATCCCGACGCGCCGGGCTCACTCCAACCATGCGGAAGTGGCCCGCTCGATCGGCGTCGACATCATCGCCGGCCGCTACGCCGAGGGAACGCGCCTGCCTGGCGATGCCGAGATGATTGCAATGTTCGGCGTGTCGCGACCGGTGCTGCGCGAGAGCGTGAAGACCCTGGTCGCCAAGGGTCTGCTCACCACCAAGGCCCGCGTCGGCACCGTCGTACGCGAGCGCGCCGCCTGGAACATGTTCGACGCTGACGTGCTGGCCTGGCATCTCGACGCCGGCATCGACAAGCGCTTCCTCAACGACCTCGCCGAGATTCGCCTCGCGGTCGAGCCGCGCGCGGCCATGCTGGCGGCGGCGCAGCGGTCCGAGGACGACCTCGCCGAGCTCCGTCGTTGCATGGACCGCATGCGGTTTGAGGCTTCCGATTCCGTCGGCTTTGCCGACGCCGACCTCGCGCTCCATGTTGCGGTGGCGCGCGCTTCGGGCAATCTGTTCATGCGCTCGATCGGCCACGTCATCGAGGCCGCCCTGCGCGCCTCCTTCCTGCTCAGCGCACCGGTCGAGCCGGAGGACCGTGACACCGTGCTGCTCTGGCACCAGAAGATCGTCGATGGCATCGCCGCCGGCGACGCCCAGACCGCCTCGGAAGCGATGGTTTATGTCATTCACAACGGTATGCGCCGCCACGAGGCCGAGGCGCTGCCGTCCGCGGATATTGGAGAAAAAGCGTGACCGAACTTCGCATTGCCATCGTCGGCTTCGGCAAGATCGCGCGCGACCAGCATGTCGGTGCGATTGCCGCGACGGCGGGCGCGACGCTCGCGGCCGTCGCGAGCCGCAACGCATCGCTGCCGGGCGTGCCGAATTTTGCGACCATCGAGGAATTGCTGGAAAAGGGACCGCCGATCGATGCCGTCTCGCTCTGCACGCCGCCGCAGGTACGGCGTGCCCAGGCCGCCACGGCGCTCGCTGCCGGCAAGCACGTGATGCTGGAGAAGCCGCCCGGCACCGGCGTCGCCGAGCTCGACCCGCTGATCGCGATGGCGGAGGAAGCCAAGCGAACGCTGTTTGCGACCTGGCATTCGCGCTATGCGCCCGCGGTCGAGCCGGCGCGCGAGTGGCTTCTCACGCGGCAGATCAAGTCTGTGCACATCAACTGGAAGGAAGACGTTCGCGTCTGGCATCCCGGGCAGGGCTGGATCTGGGAGCCGGGCGGGCTCGGCGTGTTCGATCCCGGCATCAACGCGCTCTCGATCCTGACCCGTATTCTGCCGCGGCCGGTGTTCGTCACCGCGGCCGAGTTGGCCTTTCCAGCCAATTGCCAGGCCCCGATCGCCGCGAACCTGACGCTGACCGACATCGGCGGCCTGCCTGTGACCGCCGAGTTCGATTTCCGCCAGACCGGACCGCAGAGTTGGGATATCCTCGTCGAAACGGACGAGGGCCGAATGACGTTGTCGGGCGGCGGCCGGCGCATGGCGATCGACGGCGAGACCATTGCCGAGGCGCCCGATCAGGAATATCGCGAGCTGTACGGGCGCTTCGTCAAGCTCACCGCGACCGGCGCGCGCGACGTCGACCTGGCGCCGCTGCGTCTCGTTGCCGATGCCTTCCTGCTCGGCAAGCGTAACATCGTCGAACCGTTTGTGGACTGAACATGGCTGGCTCAAGAATAACAAAAGACATCTTCGGAACGCTGCCGGACGGCCGCAACGTCGAGCGCATCGTGCTGCGCGGGGAGGGCGGGTTCGAAGCCCGCATCATCACCCATGGCGCGGTGATCCAGGCGCTCATCGCACCGGACGCCAAAGGCGGTTACGACGACGTCGTGCTCGGCCATGACGCGTTCGCCGGTTATCGCGCCGAACGAAAGTTCTTCGGTGCCACCGTCGGCCGCTACGCCAACCGCATTGCCAACGGACGATTTTCGCTGGACGGCGAAACGGTGCAGCTTCCGGTCAACAACGGTCCGAATGCGCTGCATGGTGGCCTCGACGGGTTCGATCGCAAGCTCTGGGAGATCGCCGCCATCGACGACGGCGCGGAGCCGGGCGTCACGCTCACCTATTCGAGCCCGCATGGCGAAGAAAACTATCCCGGCCGGCTCGACGTGCGCCTGACCTATCGCGTCACCGGCCCGGCCGAGCTGTCGTTGACGATGGAGGCGCGAACCGACCGGCCGACCATCGTCAACCTGACCAATCACAGCTTCTTCAATCTGGAAGGCGCGACCTCAGGCACGCCCATTATCGACCACAAGCTGACGGTCGCCGCCGAGCATTTCCTTGCCATCGATCCCACCGCCATTCCGTTGGCTGAGCCGCCGCGCGCGGTGGCCGGAACGCCGTTCGACTTCCGCGACGGCGAAGCCGTCGGCGCGCGCATCCGCGAGAGCGATCAGCAATTGCGGAACGGCAAGGGCTACGACCATACCTACTGTCTCGGGCGCGATGGCAAGCTTGCTTTCGCGGCCCGGCTGGAGGCGCCGCGTTCAGGGCGCATCATGGAGCTCCTGACCAATCAGCCCGGCCTTCAGGTCTATTCCGGCAACTATCTCGACGGCACGATTTCGGGCAAGGGCGGCAAGCTCATCCGGCAGTCGGATGCCATGTGTCTCGAGCCGCACATCTGGCCGGATGCGCCGAACCGGCCGGATTTCCCGAGCCCGCGCCTCAATCCCGGCGAGGTCTACCGTCATCACACGGTCTATCGCTTTGGAGTGAGGACGCCATGATGGAAGAGGTGCCGACCTCGGTTCTCTCGGACGATCCGTGCCACCTCGGCGAGGGGCCGACCTATGATTTGAGCACCGACACGGCCTGGTGGTTCGATATCCGCGAGGAGCGGCTGTTCGAGGCGAATCTCGGCAGCGGCAGCATTCGCGTCCACGCGCTCGGCCGGATGGCGAGCGGTCTCGGGCGCATCGACGCCGAGCGCCAGTTGATCGTCGCCGAAGACGGCCTCTACATCCGCAAGCTCGCCGACGGCGCGTTGACGCTGGTCTGTCCGCTTGAAGCCGACAATCCCGCGACGCGCTCCAACGATGCCCGTGTGCATCAGTCCGGCACGTTCTGGATCGGCACCATGGGCCGCAATGCGGAGGCAGGAGCGGGCGCGATCTACGCGTTCCATCGCGGCAAGATATCGATGCTGTTCCCCCGCATCACCATTCCCAATTCGATCTGCTTTTCACCGGACGGTGCGACCGGCTACTTCGCCGACACCGCGCGCGCCGTGCTCTACGCCGTTCCGCTTGATCCGGCGACCGGCTTGCCGCGAGGCGAGCCGGACGTTCTGTTGCGCCACACCGGCATCGGGGGGCTCGACGGCTCGGTGTGCGACGCCGACGGGCGGATCTGGAACGCCTGCTGGGGTGCGGGCCGGATCGATGTCTACTCTCCGCAAGGCGAGCGCCTGCGCTCGCTGCGCGTGCCGGCAAGGCAATCGAGCTGCCCGGCCTTCGTCGGCCCTGATCTGTCACGCCTCCTCGTCACCTCGGCCTGGCAGGATATGGACGCGGCGGCGCGCGCTGCCGATCCGCAAGCCGGCTGTACTTTCCTGTTGCAGGCATCTGCGCGTGGCCGCGCGGAGCCTGACGTCAAGCTCGCATAGGAGGCTCGAAGCCGCACACGACCAACGTTCTCGACGAAACGAAGAAACAGTCTGACACCCAAGGGAGTAAAACATGCTGAAACTGAAGACGACATTCCTCGCGCTGGCGCTGGCCGGCGCAGCGACGATGGCCTCAGGCGTCACTGCCTCCGCCCAGGACAAGGCGACGGTTGGCATTGCCATGCCGACCAAATCGTCGGCGCGCTGGATCGACGACGGCAACAACATGGTCAAGGTGCTGAAGGAGCGCGGCTACAACACCGACTTGCAATATGCCGAGGACGACATCCCGAACCAGCTCTCGCAGGTCGAGAACATGGTGACCAAGGGTGCGAAAGCGCTGGTGATCGCGGCGATCGACGGCACCACGCTGTCCGACGTGCTCAAGCAGGCGAAAGCAAAAGGCATCACCGTGATCGCCTATGATCGCCTGATCCGCGGCACGCCGAACGTCGACTATTACGCGACCTTCGACAATTTCCAGGTCGGCGTGCTGCAGGCGGAGTCGCTTGTGCAGGGGCTCGGCCTCAAGGACGGCAAGGGCCCGTTCAACATCGAGCTGTTCGGCGGCTCGCCCGACGACAACAACGCCTACTTCTTCTACAACGGCGCGATGAGCGTGCTGAAGCCGTACATCGACAGCGGCAAGCTCGTCGTCGTCTCCGGCCAGATGGGCATGGACAAGGTCGCGACGCTCCGCTGGGACGGCGCCACCGCACAGGCGCGCATGGACAATCTGCTCAGCGCCTACTACGGCAACAAGAAGGTCAACGCGGTGCTGTCGCCCTATGACGGCCTCTCGATCGGCATCATCTCATCGCTGAAGGGCGTGGGCTATGGCAGCGCCGGCCAGCCGATGCCTGTTATCTCGGGTCAGGATGCCGAGGTGCCCTCGATCAAGGCGATGCTGCGCGGCGATCAGTACTCGACCATCTTCAAGGACACCCGCGACCTCGCCAAGGTGACCGCCGACATGGTCGACGCCGCACTCGCCGGCAAGCAGGTCACCGTCAACGACACCAAGACCTACGAGAACGGCGCCAAGACGGTGCCGTCCTATCTCTTGAAGCCGGTCGTGGTCTACAAGGACAATTGGGAGAAGACTCTGGTCGACAGCGGCTACTACAAGAAGTCGCAGTTCCAGTAAGCTTCTTTCTTTCCCCTCTCCCCGCTTGCGGGGAGAGTCTCTTCTCCCTCTCCCCGCAAGCGGGGAGAGGTGAACTAGCAGCGATCGAGGGATGTGAAATCATGACCGCCATGCTGGAGATGCGCAACGTCAGCAAGAGCTTTTCAGGCGTGCAGGCTCTGCGTGACGTGAACTTCTCGGTCGAGGCCGGGCAGATCCACGCGCTTGTCGGCGAGAACGGTGCCGGCAAATCCACACTGATGAAAGTGCTCAGCGGCGTCTACCCGGCCGGCAGCTACGAGGGTACCATCGTTTTCGAGGGTGAGGAGCGCCGCTTCCGCGACATCAACGATTCTGAGGCGCTCGGCATCATCATCATCCACCAGGAGTTGGCGCTGATCCCGCTGATGTCGATCGCGGAGAACATCTTCCTGTCGCATCCGCCGTCAAAATTCGGCGTCATCGATCGCGACGAGGTCTACCGGCGCACGCGCGAGCTGCTGGCGCAGGTCGGCCTGAAGGAATCGCCGGATACGCTGATCACCGACCTCGGCGTCGGCAAGCAGCAGCTGGTAGAGATCGCGAAGGCGCTGTCCAAGCGGGTGCGGATGCTGATCCTGGACGAGCCGACCGCGAGCCTCAACGAGGCCGACAGCGCCGCGCTGCTCGAACGCCTGATGGCTTTCCGCGAGCAGGGCATCGGCTCGATCCTGATCTCGCACAAGCTTAACGAGGTGGCCAAGGTCGCCGACCACATCACCGTGCTGCGCGACGGCCGCACCGTCGACAGCATCGACTGCCGCAGCGAGCCGATCCAGGAAGACCGCATCATCCGCAGCATGGTCAACCGCGATCTCGCCCATCGCTTTCCCGAGCGCAGCGCGAAAATCGGCGGGCCTGTCCTGACCGTCGAGAACTGGTCGGTCTATCACCCCATTCATCCCGAGCGGCAGGTGATCAAGAACGTCAATTTCGGCGTGAAGCGCGGCGAGGTCGTCGGCATTGCCGGGCTGATGGGCGCCGGTCGCACCGAGTTTGCCATGAGCCTGTTCGGCCGCTCCTGGGGCACCACTATCAGCGGCCGCATCAAGCTCGAGGGCCATGAGATCGTGCTGCCGAGCGTTGCGGCCGCGATCGACGCCGGCCTTGCCTATGTCACCGAGGACCGGAAGCAGCTCGGCTTGATCCTGGCAGATGACGTCCGCAAGAACATCACGCTC
Organism: Bradyrhizobium sp. MOS001; assembly: GCF_004634465.1. Lineage (NCBI taxonomy): Bacteria > Pseudomonadati > Pseudomonadota > Alphaproteobacteria > Hyphomicrobiales > Nitrobacteraceae > Bradyrhizobium > Bradyrhizobium sp. MOS001. Next base: position 31,787 of record NZ_SPVJ01000011.1, on the reverse strand, counting down.
GCCAGCCTCGACCAGGTCGCACCCGGCCGGGTGATCGACGACATCGCCGAGCTGAAGGTTGCCAGCGACTACCGGAGCCGCATGCGCATCCGCTGCTCCGACGTGTACCAGGAGACCGGCCAGCTCTCCGGCGGCAACCAGCAGAAAGTGGTGCTGTCGAAATGGCTGATGACCGATCCCAAGGTCCTGATCCTGGACGAGCCGACACGGGGCATCGACGTCGGTGCCAAATACGAGATTTACTGTATCATCAACGAGCTTGCGGAGGCCGGGCGCGGCGTCGTGGTGATCTCCTCGGAGATGCCCGAGCTGCTCGGCATCTGCGACCGCATCTGCGTCATGAACGACGGCGCCTTCGTCGGGGAATTCAAGGGCGCAGAGGCGACGCAGGAGAAGATCATGCGCGCCATCATGCGCAACGAACGAAGCAACGGAAACAGCGTGCCTGAGGCCGCGGAGATGGGAGGATCGCAGCCATGACCGACAAGACGGTGTCGCTGCCCGAGGAGCGCCGGCACGGCAGCTTCATCAAGAACAATTTGCGCAATTACGGCATGCTGATGTCGCTGATCGCGATCATGCTGTTCTTCCAGGTCATGACCGGCGGCACGCTGCTCCAGCCGCTCAACCTGACCAATCTGGTGCTCCAGAACAGCTACATCGTCATCATGGCGCTCGGCATGCTGCTCGTGATCGTCACCGGCCATATCGACCTCTCGGTGGGGTCGGTCGCGGGCTTCGTCGGCGCGGTCGCCGCTCTGCTGATGGTGACGTACAAGGTCGACTATACACTCGCCTTCATCGCCTGCCTCGTGGTCGGCGCTGCGATCGGCGCGGCGCAGGGCTATTGGGTCGCCTATTTCAAGATACCGTCTTTCATCGTGACCCTGGCCGGCATGCTCGTATTCAAGGGACTTGCGCTCGCGGTGTTGCAGGGGCAGTCGCTCGGGCCGTTTCCGCCGACCTTCCAGAAATTGTCGTCGGGCTTCATTCCGGAGTTCCTGCCCGAAGCGGGCACGCTGCATCCGACCTCGATGCTGATCGGCGCGGTGCTGGCGCTGGGGCTGGTCTATGCCAGCGCCAAGAGCCGCGCGCGGGAGCAGTCGCACGGCATCGAGGTCGAGCCTTACGCGTTCTTCCTTGGCAAGAGCGTGGTGCTGGCCTGCGCCGTGCTCTACTTCACCTACCTGATCGCGACCTATCGCGGCTTGCCGAACGTGCTGGTGATCATGAGCGCCTTGATCGCGCTCTACGGCTTCGTCACACGCCGCACCGTGATCGGCCGGCAGATCTATGCCGTCGGCGGCAACGCCAAGGCGGCAAGCCTGTCGGGCATCAAGACCGAGCGGCTGACCTTCCTCACCTTCGTCAACATGGGCGTGCTCGCAGCCCTTGCCGGCCTCGTCTTTGCCGCGCGTCTCAACACCGCGACGCCGAAAGCGGGCCTCGGCTTCGAGCTCGACGTCATCGCCGCCTGCTTCATCGGCGGCGCCTCGGCCTATGGTGGCGTCGGGCGCGTCGGCGGCGCCGTGGTCGGTGCCATGATCATGGGCGTGATGAACAACGGCATGTCCATCCTCGGCATCGGCATCGACTATCAGCAGGTCATCAAGGGCCTGGTGCTGCTCGGGGCCGTGTGCATCGACGTGTATAACCAGCGGCGGTAGGCGCAAAATCACGTCGCGGGGGAGGCTCTGGCGCCGCCCCGCCAGGCGACTACCATTTTCGTCAATTTCGATCACGGCATCGCGACCGGAACCGATGCCTCGCGATGACCATGATTTGGGGACTAGATCCGGGGGGTGCCGAGCAGGGCACGGGCAGGGCAGCACCAGTGGCGGCTCATATCCACGAGATGACAGACGATGAATTTGAGGGCCGGCTTCGCATCCTCTTGCGCATCGTTTCCGTCTGCACCCTCGGGCTAGGCTCCTTTGCTGCAGGTTTATTGATCGGGGCCTTTGTTCTGTTTTGAACGAGGCGATTCACGCCAGAGCCTCGGAACGAGAGGCGCCGGCGCGTCTTCTTGATCTAGATCAACCGATCGCCAATTCCGTGCTAATCTCATGTGGTCGACGCAAGGGACCACGGGGAACCTGAGTGACGAGTACAGTGAGGTCATCGCCGGCTTCGGAAGTGATGCTGGTCTCGACTTTGCCGGCGTTGCAGCTGATCTACGACACCGCCCCGATCGGGTTAGCCTGTCTGTCGCCGGACTGCCGCTATTTGCTGATCAACCAGCGTCTGACCGAGATCTGCGGCATATCCATCGAAGGCCATCTTGGACATACGGTCAGGGACTGCGTGCCGGCCCTGGCGGGTTCCGTCGAGCAGATTGTGCGCTCGATCGTCGCGACGGGCGAGCCCGTGATCGGTATCGAGGTGGCGGGGCAACGGGCTGATCAGGTCGAGGAGCGTTCCTGGGTTACTTATTGGCACCCGCTGCGAATGCCGGACGGCGAGATTGTCGCGGTCAACGTGGCAGCGGAGGAGATCACCGAACGCAAGCGCGCCGAGCGGGAGATTCGCAGCGCCAGGGACGCCGCTGAGACCGCGCTTCGCCATCTGCGCGATATCCAGGACACCTTGATCGAGGCGGAAAAGCTGGCGGCGCTCGGGCGCATGGTTGCCGGTGTCGCGCACGAGATCAACACGCCGCTCGGCAGCAGTCTGACGGTGGCATCGACGCTCCAGCGCAAGGCGGAGCAGTTCGCGGCGGAGGTCGCGCGGGGTAATCTCAAGCGCTCGACACTGACAGGGTTTCTGGAACTGGTCAGCGATGCGTCGGCGCAGCTGGTCACGAATCTCGGTCGCGCCGCCGAGCGGGTGCAATCCTTCAAGCAGGTGGCGGCTGACCAGACCGAGTCACTTCGGCGCAGCTTCGACGCAGGCGAGCTGACCGGCCAGGTTCTGTCGCAGTTCGAGCGGCAGTTACGGGTGCGCGACATCGCGTTCAGCCTCCACTGCGAAACGAATCTCGCCATGGACAGCTATCCCGGGCCTTTCGGCCAAGTGCTCACCAACCTCGCAGTCAATGCGATGACGCACGCGTTCTCCGATGGTGAGACCGGGACGATCAACGTCTCGCTCCGTGCGGTCAATGATGACCACGTTGAGCTGCTGTTTGCTGATGACGGCTGCGGCATGGCTCCCGATGTGGAACGGCGGGCCTTCGACCCGTTCTTCACCACGCGCCGACACGACGGCGCCAGCGGACTCGGTCTGCATATCGTGCACAGCATCGTCGTCGACCGGCTGGGTGGGCAGCTCCGGCTCGAGAGCCTGCCCGGCGCGGGGACGCGGTTTCAGCTCATCCTGCCGAGAATAGCGCCCGACCGGCGATAGCTGATCGTCTCCTCATCGGTAGTGCCCGGCTACTGCGTCGTGAACAGCACCGTCGCGATCGCGACGGAGAGGCTCACCGCCGATACCGTCGCCACCGTCGACAGCACGCCCATGCGCCGGAGCGCGATGGCGAAGGCGATGATGATGGGTGTCGCGGTCATTAGCCCGATCTGTGCATCGCTCATGTCATTGCTCACCGCTCTTTGCGAACCCTGAGTCTGTTCGTACCGCGCTCCGGCGAGCGAGACGTTGCGTCGGCGCAAACATCTCCGCCGGTGGCCCCCCAGTTTGTCCTGCGACAAATTCCGAACTGGACGGTTGAGCTAGGTCTGGCCGGTGTCCTGATCCGGAAAGACGATGTCTGCGGCCGATTGCGAACAACAGGGAACCGGCTGGGGAATCTTGGAAGATCTCCCCGGCGATCCCATGATCTGGGTGCTGATCTTCAGCGAGCTCGTCGCCTTCGGCCTGTTCCTCGGCGCCTTCGTCGTTGCCCGGGCGATCCATCCCGTTGTGTTCGCGGCGGGGCAGGCGGCGCTCAACGCGAATCTCGCCGGCCTCAACACAATCGTGCTGGTGACCAGCGGCTGGGCCGCGGCGAGGGCGACCAGATCTGCGCGCGCCAATGAAAAGCAGGCCTCGCGCCGCTGGCTACTGATTGCCATGGCGCTCGGCGGCCTCTTCATCGCGATCAAGCTGACCGAATATGCCGAAGAGATCGGTCGCGGGATCGGCCTGGAGACCAGCCCGTTCTTCACGCTCTACTTCCTCCTGACCGGCTTCCATCTCCTGCATGTTGGCCTCGGCATCATCATCCTTGCCGTGGTCTGCCGCCGCGCCGAGATCTCGGGCGTCGAGACCGGCGCCGCCTTCTGGCACATGGTCGATCTGGTCTGGATCGTCATGTTCCCGATCCTCTATCTGGTGCGCTGATCATGCCCGGCCGTCTCGACATCACCTGGCTCGTGCTGATCGGCCTCGCGCTCGCGACGATCCTGCTTCCGCCACTGATGCCGCGTCCGCTGCTCGCCAATGCACTTCTCCTGGTCCTTGCCGCCATCAAGGGCCGCCGAATCGCGCTCGATTTCATGGACCTTCGGGCGGTGCCGGCGCTCTGGCGCGGCCTCGTCAGCGCATGGATCTTCATCGTCGTGCTGTTCGCCTGGCTCGCCTCCGCCGTCGTCGCATTGATCTGACGCCGCCAACGCAGCGCTCATTGCGCCCGAACAAAGACCCGTCGGCACCGATCGGCAAGATACAGCATCACTGCTCCTCATTACTGGACTCACAACGGAAAGGACTGGCAATGGCTGAACGCCTGACCAAGTCGGCGGCGCGAAACGTCTTCTACGGCGGCTCGGCTTTCTTCTTCGCCATCTTCATCGGGCTGACGGCGCACAGCCACTACTATATGGCGACGACCTCGACGGACGCGACGACGCTGACATCGTCGGTCGCGCGCGGCAAGCATGTCTGGGAGAAGAACTCCTGCATCAATTGCCACACCTTGCTGGGCGAGGGCGCGTATTTCGCCCCTGAAGTCGGCAATGTCTGGGATCGCTGGGGCGGCAATGAGGATCCGGCCGCGGCGCGCGAGACACTGAAGGCCTGGATGCAGTCACAGCCCTCGGGCGCGGAGGGCCGGCGCCAGATGCCGCAGTTCAATCTCACCGACCAGGAGCTCAACGATCTCGCCGACTTCCTGCAATGGACCAGCAAGATCAAGCGCCAGGAGTGGCCGCCGAACAAGGCCGGCTGACGCCTTCCTCTTTCAGGGCCTTGCCTCCTTCAAGGCCTTGCCTCTTTCAAGACAGAGAGAACCCGAAATGAAATATCAGACCCAGAAAGTCGCGATGCTGTATTTCTACGGCGCGCTGACCCTGTTCCTGGCGCAGGTCCTGTTCGGCCTCCTCGCCGGGACCATCTACGTTCTGCCCAACACGCTGTCGGTGCTGCTGCCGTTCAACATCGTCAGGATGATCCACACCAACGCGCTGATCGTGTGGTCGCTGATCGGCTTCATGGGCGCGACCTACTTCCTGTTACCGGAGGAAACCGAGACCGAGCTGTACAGCCCGCTGCTCGCAAAGATCCAGTTCTGGATGTTTTTTGGCGCGGCGGGGGTGGCCGTGGTCGGCTATCTCTTCCATTACCATGAGGGCCGCGAATTCCTCGAGCAGCCCTTCATAATCAAGGTCGGCATCGTGGTCGTCTGCCTGATGTTCCTGTTCAACGTGACGATGACGGCGCTGAAGGGGCGCAAGACCACGGTCACCAACATCCTGCTGTTCGGTTTGTGGGGCGTCGCGATCTTCTTCCTGTTCGCCTTCTACAATCCCGCCAATCTCGCGGTCGACAAGATGTACTGGTGGTATGTCGTTCATCTCTGGGTCGAGGGCGTCTGGGAGCTGATCATGGCGTCCGTGCTCGCCTATCTGATGATCAAGCTCAACGGCATCGACCGCGAGGTGGTCGAGAAGTGGCTCTACGTCATCATCGGCCTTGCGCTGTTCTCAGGGATTCTCGGCACCGGCCACCACTTCTACTGGATCGGCGCGCCCGGTTACTGGCAGTGGATCGGCTCGCTGTTCTCCACGCTCGAGGTCGCACCCTTCTTCACCATGGTGATCTTCACGGTGCAAATGACCTGGAAGGCCGGCCGCAAGCATCCGAACCGCGCCGCGCTGCTGTGGTCGGTCGGCTGCTCGGTGATGGCGTTCCTCGGCGCCGGCGTCTGGGGCTTCCTGCACACGTTGTCGTCGGTGAACTACTACACCCACGGCACGCAGGTCACCGCCGCACATGGCCATCTCGCCTTCTTCGGCGCCTATGTGATGCTGAACCTGTCGGTGATGGCTTATGCGATCCCGCAAATCAAGGGACGTGCGCCCTATAACCAGTGGCTCAGCATGACCAGCTTCTGGATCATGTGCACGGCGATGATGACCATGACCTTCGCGCTGACCTTTGCCGGCGTGATTCAGGTCCATCTCCAGCGCGTACTTGGCCAGAGTTACATGGACGTGCAGGACCAGCTTGCCTTCTTCTACTGGGTGCGGCTCGGCTCCGGCGTGTTCGTCGCGATCTCAGCATTGATGTTCGTCTGGGCGGTGCTGGTGCCCGGCCGCGAGAAGCAGGCGACTATCCCAGGCGCCCTGCAACCGGCCGAATAAACACAAGGCGGCCGCGCAAGTCGCGGCCGCCTTTCCCGAATGATTTCCGGAGAAAAACCATGACAGCAGCACTTCACGCCTTGTCGGCACCCGCGCTCGTGCTCCCGGCTTACGTTCCGAGCGGCAACGAATGCGCGCTGTTCGAGCACGCCTGGCGGCATCAGCTCCCGGTCTTGTTGAAGGGACCGACCGGCTGCGGCAAAACGCGCTTCGTCGCTCACATGGCGGCGCGGCTGGGATTGCCGCTTCATACCGTCGCCTGCCACGACGATCTCACCGCCGCCGATCTTACCGGCCGCTACCTGCTGAGGGGCGGCGACACCGTATGGACCGACGGTCCGCTGACACGGGCGGTGCGGGAAGGCGGCATCTGCTATCTCGACGAGGTCGTGGAGGCGCGCAAGGACGTCACGGTGGTGCTGCATCCGCTCACCGACGACCGCCGTATCCTGCCGCTGGAGCGGACCTGCGAGGAGCTGGTCGCGCCGAAGAGCTTCATGCTGGTGGTCTCCTACAATCCCGGTTACCAGACGCTGCTGAAGGCGTTGAAGCCGTCGACGCGTCAGCGCTTCGTTGCCATCGAGTTCGGCTTCCTGCCGCCGGAGCAGGAGATCGCGGTGGTGGCGGCCGAGAGCGGGCTCGCGCCCGACTATGTGCGGCCGCTGGTCCTGCTGGCCGGCCGGCTGCGCGCGCTGAAGGGGCACGACCTGGAGGAGGGCGTTTCGACCCGTCTCGTGGTCTATTGCGCCACCCTGATTGCGGCCGGAGCCTCAATTACGGATGCGGTGCTGGCCGGCATGATCGAACCGCTCACCGATGATGCAGACGTCAAGGCGGCGCTGCTCTACGTCGCACGCGCCGTGATCTCCTGAGGGTGATGCGATGCTCGATTTCCTCGAGCTTGAAGAAACCGTCGGCCGCGCCTGGCATCGCCTGGTCGGCGGCACCGCGAGCTATCCGGTCCATGCCGAACACGCGGTATCGCTCGCGGAGGTGCGCGGCCGGATCGCGATCATGTTCCGCGCGCTTGGCGGGGAGACGGGCGTGCAGATCGCGAGCGCGAGTGCCCGCCGGACTGGGCATCGGCTCGGATGGCGGCAGCGCATCGGGCTTGGCGACGAGCGGCTCGCGCAACCCGGGCGTGATGCCGCGACGATCTTCCTGCCCGACAACATCGCGATCTTCGCCGATCGCGGGCTGAATGCTGCGCTGTACCGGTGGCTGGCCGCGTGGTTTGCCTTTGCACCGGTCGAAGTGATCGCGGAGGCCGATCCGCTGCGGCGCGATCTGCTGACGCTGCGCCGGACCAGCGAAGTCGCGGTGCTTGTGCTGACGGAATGTCCCGGCCTTGCCGAGGACTACGCCCGGCTGGCCGCGGCCACGGCCATGGCGCGGCCGCACCGGCCATTGCCGCGCATCGAGCAGGACATGGAGCAGATCGTGCTTACTCTGCTCGGCGCCGATACGCCGCCGGTGGGAAAGCTGTGGCCGGCGATGATGGGGACGGGGCCACTGCCGGACAAGGCGCCGCCGGGTTACCGTTCGATCCTGCCATGCCCGCTCTGGGGCGATTGCTGGACGCGCGAGCTGTCGCCCGCACATGAAGGCGACGACGATTGGGCGTCGACCGCTGCGCCAGCGCCATCAGACGATCGCAAGCGTTTCGCCGTCCGCGAGCGCGAGGACGGTACCAATCGCCGCGATCCTTTCGTACTCAATCGCTTTGAAAAGATTCTCGCGATGGCCGAGATGATCAATGTCGACCGCCCGGCTGACGACAGTGAGGACGAGGACGCGCGGAAGGCAGCCGACGACCTCGAGGAGATCACGCTCAGCCGCCGTAGCGGCAAGCCGGCGAGCCGGCTCAAATTCGATCTCGACCTGCCGCCGGAAGCCCTCGATGTATCGCGATTGAACGCGGACCTGAGCTATCCCGAATGGGATTATCGCAGCGGCTCCTATCTGCCCGATCATTGCCGCGTGCTCGCGGGTGCGGCCTCCGAGCTGGGTGAGGGCTGGATGCCCGATGACGCCATGCGTCGGCACATCCGCCAGGTGCGCCGCCGCTTCGAGGTGTTGCGGCCGCGTCATGAATTGATGCGCGCCCAAGCCGATGGGCACGACCTCGACCTTGACGCGCTCGTGCGTGCGCGGTGCGATCTCCGCGCCGGAAGTTGCGGGGGCGGTCTCGATCGCGTCCATGTGGCGATGCGACCGCGAGGGGACGATCTTGCCGTCACGCTGCTTGTGGATGTCTCGCTCTCGACGGATGCCTGGGTCGATGGTTATCGGGTGCTCGACGTCGAGAAGGAGGCGCTGCTGGTGCTTGCGCACGGCCTGTCGGCCTGCGGCGATCACCACAGCATCCTCACCTTCACCTCGCGCCGGCGTTCCTGGGTGCGGCTCGAAACGGTCAAGGCCTTCGGCGAGCCGATGAGTGGCGCGATCGAGCGCCGGATCGGCGCGCTGAAGCCGGGCTATTACACACGGATCGGTGCCGCGGTACGTCACGCCTCGGCCGAGCTGGCGCGCCAGCCGCAGCGCAAGAAGCTACTGCTCGTCCTCACCGACGGCAAGCCGAATGACGTCGATCATTATGAGGGCCGCTTCGCGGTCGAGGACACCCGCAAATCCGTGCAGGAGGCGCGGCGGCTCGGCATCGCGGTCTTCGGCGTGACGGTCGATGCGACGGCGCAATCCTACGTCCCGACGCTGTTCGGCCGCAGCGGCTACGCCATCGTCGGCAACATCCGTCGACTGCCTGCGGCGTTGCCGGCGATCTATCGACAGGTCGCCCATTGACCCCGGAGAATCCGCATATGTCCTCCACCGGGTGAACTATTGCTCAAAGCATGGGTATATGATCGAATGGCCGGATGGACCGAAGCCGGCAAAGGCCCGATCTCGTCATCTTCGACTGCGACGGCGTGCTCGTCGACAGCGAACTCTTGAGCTGCCAGTGCTTGGTAGACGAGCTGTCCGGATTTGGGATTTCGCTGACACTCGCGCAGGCGCTCGAGCTGTTCCTCGGACGAAGCACGAGCGCGGTCACGCAACATTATCGCGAACTCGGCCAGGCGATGCCGGCCGATTTTCCCGTCCGGCTGAAGTCGCGCGTACTGACCGCCTTCGAGAAGGCGCTCCATCCGATTCCCGATGCGGATACCGTCCTGTCCGGACTGCGCGTGCCGAGTTGCGTGGCCTCGTCGAGTGATCTCGACCGCGTCGCGCTGTCGCTGAGGGTGACCGGTCTCGCGCCCCATTTCGGCGACCGGATCTACACGGCGCAGATGGTCACGCACGGCAAGCCCGCGCCGGATCTCTTTCTCCACGCGGCGGAGAAAATGGGCGCGCTCCCTGCGCGCGCACTGGTGATCGAGGACAGCGTCAGTGGCGTGCTGGCCGCGAAGGCTGCCGGCATGACCGTCTGGGGATTTGTCGGCGGCAGCCATTATCGCGGGCGCGACGGCCAGGTTATATTGTCCGGCGCCGGGGCCGATCGGGTCTTCGCGCACATGAGCGAATTCTGGGAGGCATAGGCCGCCATGGCCGTCGAGAACGAAAAGTCCAGGCTCGACGATGCCGCGCGTGCCGGCTGGCTCTATTTCATTGCCGGTCACACCCAGGACGAGATCGCAAAGATGCTCCAGGTCTCGCGGGCCTCCGCGCAGCGGCTGGTCTCGCTGTGCCTCGCCGAGCGTCTCATCACATTCCGTCTCGAACATCCCATCGCCGCCTGCATGGAACTGGCGGCACGCCTGAAGGCGCGCTTCGACCTCAGCCATTGCGAGGTGGTGCCGGCTGACCCTGCCGCGCCGCAGGCCACGGCGGGCATCGCCGAACGCTGCGCCAATCTGCTGGATTCGACGTTGCGGTCGGAAACGCCCGTCATCGTCGCGCTCGGCACGGGGCGGGCGGTGCGCGCCGCGGTCGAGCGCGTGACGCCGATCGACCGGCCCAACCACCAGATCGTCTCGCTGGTCGGCAACATCTCCGCGGACGGTTCGGCGAGCTTCTACGACACTGTCGGCCGGCTCGCCGACCGCACCGGTGCGCGGCACTATCCGATGCCGCTGCCGTTCCTGATGTCGTCGGAAGACGAGCGCAACAAGATGGTGCGGATCGAGCCGATCGCGAAGGTCAAGGCGGTCGCGGCCAAGGCGGACTTGCGCCTCGTCGGTATCGGCCAGATGGACCAGAGAGCGCAAATCCACATCGACGGCTTCGTCACCCGCGACGAACTGTTCGAGATGATGCGGCAGGGGGCGATCGGCGAAATCACCGGCTGGGCATATGATTCCAAGGGCCGCCTGCTCAAGGCCGGTACCAACAAGCGCCTCACCAGCATTCCGCCGGAGGTGCCGGCCAAGACCACGACGATCGGCGCCGCGGTCGGTGCGGCCAAGGTGCCGGCGATCTCGGCCGCGCTGAACGGGCACCTGATCAACGGCCTGATCACGGACGAGGCGACGGCAAGGGCGATTTTGGAGCGGTAGGGCGGGCGCTACAGCCACTTGCGCCAATGTCATCATCCGCGAATGCGGATGATCCAGTACGCCGCGGCCTATCCGGAGCAAAACCAACCCACGACACGGCGTACTGGATGCCCCGCTTTCGCGGGGCATGACAGCGAAGGCGGAGGAAAAGCTCCGGCCCTCCCGCACCGCAGCACTCATAAGTTGCGGGAACGCCCGCGCGCCTGCTTGACAAGCGATGTACCTCGGCCGAACATACGCCCAACGCGTGGGCATATGCTCAGAAGCGCGATCCTAGGGAGGTCACCGTGAAACACGTCCTCGGCGCCGTCTGCGGCGCGTCTTGCCTGTTGCTGGCCGTCCCTGTGATGGCCGAAACGACCCTGACCATCGCCACCGTCAACAATGGCGACATGATCCGAATGCAGGGGCTGACCAGCGAATTCACCAAGAAAAATCCAGACATCACCGTCAAATGGGTGACGCTGGAGGAGAACGTGCTGCGCCAGCGCGTCACCACGGATATCGCCACCAAGGGCGGCCAGTTCGACGTTTTGACCATCGGCACCTATGAGGTGCCGATCTGGGCCAAGAAGGGCTGGCTGGTGCCGCTCGCCAATCTCGGCGCCGATTACGACATCGCCGACCTGCTGCCGAAGATCAGGGACGCGGTCTCCGTCGACGGCAAGCTCTACGCCGCGCCGTTTTATGGCGAGAGCTCGATGGTGATGTATCGCACCGACCTGTTCGAGAAGGCCGGCCTGAAGATGCCGGAAAAGCCGACCTGGGATTTCGTTATCGACGCCGCCAAGAAGCTCACCGACAAGAGCGCCGGCACCTACGGCATCTGTCTCCGCGGCAAGGCCGGGTGGGGCGAGAACATGGCGTTCCTGTCGGCCATGGCCAATTCCTACGGCGCGCGCTGGTTCGACGAGAAGTGGGAGCCGCAGTTCAACACGCCGGAATGGAAGACGACGCTCACGACCTATGTCAATCTGATGAAGGAGGCCGGCCCTCCCGGCGCGAGCTCGAACGGCTTCAACGAGAATCTGGCGCTGTTCAACGCCGGCAAGTGCGCGATGTGGATCGACGCGACAGTGGCGGCGTCCTTCGTCACCAATCCGAAGGAGTCCAAGGTCGCCGACAAGGTCGGCTTTGCGCTGGCGCCGAACACTGGGCTCGGCAAGAACGCCAACTGGCTGTGGGCCTGGAGCCTCGCGATCCCCGCCGGCTCCAAGAAGACGGAAGCCGCCGAAAAGTTCATCGCCTGGGCCACCAGCAAGGATTACACCAAGCTCGTGGCGTCGAAAGACGGCTGGGCCAACGTGCCGCCGGGCACGCGCACCTCGCTCTACCAGAACGAGGACTATCTGAAAGTCGCGCCGTTCGCGAAGCTGACGCTGGCCTCGATTGATGCTGCCGACCCGAACAAGCCCACCGTGAAGCCGGTGCCTTACGTCGGCGTGCAATACGCGGCGATCCCCGAATTCCAGGGCATCGGCACGCAGGTGGGCCAGCAATTTTCCGCCGCGCTCGCGGGATCGATGACGGTCGATGCCGCGCTTGCCGCGGCGCAGTCCGCCACCGAGCGCGAGATGAAGCGCGCCGGCTACATCAAGTGAACCCGAGCTCTCCCTCCTGAGCTCAAACTGGCGGCCATCCACCAGCCAGCCCCGAATGGATGGCCGCCTTCTTCCTCCCAGCGGAGACGCCAAGGATGGCAACCCGGCAGACGCAGTTTCTTGCGCGCTCGCTCCTGACGCCTGCGGTCGGGCTGCTGTTCATCTGGATGATCGTTCCGCTGGCGCTGACGATCTATTTCTCGACCCTGCATTACAGCCTGCTCGATCCCGGCTCCGAGGCGTTCGTCGGGCTGGAGAATTTCCGCTACTTCCTCACCGATCCCGCCTTCCTCGCCTCGCTCCAGAACACGCTGGTGCTGGTCGGCTCGGTGCTGGCGCTGACGATCCTGCTCGGCATCCCCCTGGCGCTGCTGATGGATCAGCCCGTGATTGGCCGCAACATCGTGCGGCTGATGGTGATCGCGCCGTTCTTCGTGATGCCGACCGTGAGCGCGCTGGTCTGGAAGAACCTGTTGATGCACCCGGTCTCCGGCCTGTTCGCCTGGCTCGCCAAGCTGGTCGGATTGACACCGATCGACTGGTTCACCGACGCGCCGCTGTTCGCGGTGATCCTGATCGTCGCCTGGCAATGGCTGCCCTTCGCGACGCTCATTTTGCTGACCGCACTGCAATCGCTCGACGAGGAGCAGAAGGAGGCCGCCGAGATGGACGGCGCCAGCGCGGTCTCCGCCTTCATCTACATCACGCTGCCGCACCTGGCGCGTCCCATCACCGTGGTGATCCTGATCGAGACTATCTTCCTGCTCACGGTGTTCGCGGAGATCTTCGTCACCACCGGTGGCGGACCGGGCCTGCAAACCACCAACATCGCCTTCCTGATCTATTCGCAGGCGCTGATCCAGTTCGACGTCGGCAGCGCCTCCGCAGGCGGCCTCGTTGCGGTCGTGATCGCCAATGTTGTCGCTTTCTTCCTCGTCCGCATCGTCGGCCGCAATCTGGAGGCTTGAAACATGGCGCGGATGGCGACGACGCAGCGGGTGGTGGTCTCGACGATCGGAGCGTGGTTCTTCGGCTTCCTGATCTTCTTCCCGATCCTCTGGATGGTGCTGGCGAGCTTCAAGACCGAGTTAGAGGCCTTCGCCATTCCACCGTCCTTCCTGTTCTTCCACTGGACCACGGAAAACTACGCGACCGTGCAGGAGCGCAGCGATTATTTCCACCACGCGATGAACTCGATCATCATCGCCGGCGGCTCGACCTTGATCGCGCTGCTGATCGCAATCCCCGCGGCCTGGTCGATGGCGTTCGCACCGACCAAGCGCACCAAGGACATCCTGCTCTGGATGCTCTCGACCAAGATGATGCCGCCGGTCGGTGTGCTGGTGCCGATCTATCTCATCTTCAAGACCTTCGGCCTGCTCGATTCCCGCATCGGCCTCGTCTTCATCCTGTGCCTCGGAAATTTGCCGATCGTGATCTGGATGCTCTTCACCTATTTCAAGGAGATCCCGCGCGACATCCTCGAAGCCGCGCGCATGGACGGCGCCACCATCGGCCGCGAGCTCATCTACGTCTTGACGCCAATGGCGATCCCGGGGCTGGCGTCGACCATGCTGCTCAATCTGATCCTGGCCTGGAACGAGGCGTTCTGGACGCTCAACCTGACGACCTCGAACGCCGCGCCGCTCACCACGTTCATCGCCTCCTATTCGAGCCCGGAAGGGCTGTTCTGGGCAAAGCTGTCGGCGGCCTCGACGCTGGCGATCGCGCCCATTCTCGTCCTCGGTTGGTTCAGCCAGAAGCAGCTCGTGCGCGGGCTCACCTTCGGCGCGGTGAAGTAAAGGGGCTGGCGGATCATGGGTCAGATCACACTTCAGGACGTACAGAAATCCTTCGGCCCCGTTCACATCATCAAGGGCGCCGATCTCGAGATCGCGGACGGCTCCTTCGTGGTGTTCGTGGGACCGTCCGGCTGCGGCAAGACCACGCTGCTGCGCCTGATCGCCGGGCTCGAGGACGTGTCTGGCGGCAAGATCCTGATCGACGGCAAGAACGTCGTCGACACGCCGCCCGCCAAGCGCGGGCTGTCGATGGTGTTCCAGTCCTACGCGCTCTATCCGCACATGAGCGTGCGCGGCAATATCGGCTTCGGCCTGAAGATGGCTGGGCTTTCCAAGGACGAGACCAACCGCAAGGTCGAGGCGGCGGCCGCGACACTGAACCTCACGCCCTATCTCGATCGCAAGCCGCGCGAGCTCTCCGGCGGCCAGCGCCAGCGCGTCGCGATCGGACGGGCCATCGTTCGCGAGCCCAAGGCGTTCCTGTTCGACGAGCCGCTGTCCAACTTGGACGCGGCCTTGCGCGTGCAGATGCGGATAGAAGTCACACGGCTCCAGAAGCAGCTTGGTACCACCGCGATCTACGTCACCCACGATCAGGTCGAGGCCATGACCATGGCCGACAAGATCGTCGTGCTCAATGGTGGCAAGATCGAGCAATATGGCTCGCCGCTGGAGCTCTATGAGCGGCCCGCCAATCTCTTCGTCGCCGGCTTCATCGGCTCGCCGAAGATGAACTTCGTCACTGGCGAGCACGCCTTGCAGAAGGGGGCGGCGACGATCGGCGTGCGGCCGGAGCATCTCAAGATCGAGCGCGATGGTGCCGGCGGCTGGCAGGGAACGATCGCGGTCGCCGAGCATCTAGGCAGCGACACCTTCCTTTATGTCGATGCCGGACCGCTCGGCATGCTGACGGCGCGCTACATCGGTGAATTGAGCCTGCATGCCGGCGACCACGTGTCGCTGGTGCCGGATCCCGCGCGCATCCATCGCTTCGACGAGAGCGGCAACGCGCTTCGGGGCTGACAAGAAACGGCAAGAGACGGCAAGAAACGGAAAGACCACCATGTACCTCGAAAAATTCAAGCTGAGCGGCAAGACCGCGTTCATCACCGGCGGCGGGCAAGGCATTGGCCTTGCCTGCGCGGAAGCGCTGGCCGAGGCCGGCGCGAAGGTCATCATCGGCGATCGCGACAGCAAGGTTGCTGACAGCGCGAAGGCAACCCTGAAGGCGAAGGGTTTTGACGTCGAGACGGCGATCATGGATGTCACCGACACGAAGCGCGTGGCGGAGGTCGCGGCCGACCTCGTCGCCCGCCACGGCAAGGTCGACATCCTCGTCAACAATGCCGGCATCGCCCGCAGCGAGACGCCGGCCGAGACCGTCACCGACGAGCACTGGCTCAACGTCATCGACGTCAATCTCAACGGCACCTTCTGGTGCTGCCGCGAATTCGGCAAGCACATGCTGAAGGCCAAGAGCGGCGCCATCGTCAATGTCGGCTCGATGTCGGGCTTCATCGTCAACAAGCCGCAGGAGCAGTGCTTCTACAACGCCTCCAAGGCCGGCGTGCACCATTTGACCAAGTCGCTGGCCGCCGAATGGGGCGCGCGCGGCGTCCGCGTCAACGCGGTGGCGCCGACCTATATCGACACGCCGCTCAATGCTTTCGTGAAAAGCACCCCGAAAATGTATGACGCCTGGATCGGCGGAACCCCGATGGCGCGGATGGGGCAGGTCGAGGAGATCGCCTCCGTCGTGCTGTTCCTGGCCTCGGAGGCCGCGAGCCTGATGACCGGCAGCATCGTGCTGGTGGATGGCGGCTACACTTGCTGGTAGGCTTGCGTCAAAACTGACGAGAGCGACCGGGAGCGACAATGCCGCGAGCGTATATCGGCGTCGACGTGGGGACCACGAGCACGCGGGCAGGGGTGTTTGACGAGGCGGGCACCCTCCTTGCCACCGCCAAGCATCCGATCCGGATCTGGCACGAGGCCGGCGACATCGTCGAGCAATCGTCGTCCGACATCTGGGAGGCCTGCGCCAAGTCGGTGCGAGCGGCGATGGCGGAAGCTGCCATCGCGCCCGACAGCGTCGGCGGCATCGGTTTCGACGCCACCTGTTCGCTGGTCGTCCTCGATCGGCAAGGCGAGCCGGTCACCGTCAGTGCCTCCGGCGACCGCCAGCGCAATGTCATCGTCTGGATGGATCATCGCGCTACGGCCGAGGCACGGCTGATCAACGAGACCGGGGACGCGGTGCTGCGCTATGTCGGCGGTTCGATCTCGCCCGAGATGGAGATGCCGAAGTTGCTGTGGCTGAAGCGGCACATGCGCGCGAGCTTCGATGCCGCCGGTCATTTCTTCGATCTGGCAGATTATCTGACCTGGCGCGCGACCGGGTCGCTGCAGCGCTCGACCTGCACGGTCACCTGCAAGTGGAACTACCTCGCACACGACGGCGGCGGCTGGAGCGCGCCGTTCTTCAAGCGCATCGGCCTCTCCGATTTCGTCAGCGAGAAATACGCCCGCATCGGCACCGAGATCGTCGCGCCCGGCACGCGGCTCGGCGAAGGCCTCACCCGAGCTGCGGCTGCGGAGCTCGGCCTGTCGCCGGGCACGCCGGTCGGCGCCTCGCTGATCGATGCCCATGCCGGCGGCATCGGCGCGATCGGCGGACGCGACGGATCGGGCGGAACGAGCGATGTCAGCGACCGTCTCGCCTACATCATGGGGACGTCGGCCTGCATCATGGCGACGACGAAGGAGCCGTGCTTCGTGCCCGGCGTATGGGGCCCTTATTATTCCGGCATGGTGCCGGACTTCTGGCTCAACGAGGGCGGCCAGTCGGCTGCGGGTGCGGCGATCGACCATCTCCTCAAGTCGCATCCCGGCCATGCCGAGGCGGGCGCGGCGGCGCGCAACGAGGGTGTCGACCTCATCGAGTACCTCGAGCGGCGCATCATCGCGCGCGCCGGTGACGCCAGCCGCGCCGCGCTGCTCGCCCGCGACGTCCATGTGCTTCCCGAATTCATCGGCAACCGCTCTCCCTACGCCGACCCCGACACCCGCGCGGTGATCGCGGGCCTCGATCTCGACAGCGACGTTGGTGCGATGGAGCGGCTGTTCGTCGCCGGCCTCTGCGGTCTGGCTTATGGCCTCGCCGAGGTGATCGAGGCCTTTGCCGCGCATGGCGTCCATTCCAGCATCATGATCATGGGCGGCGGCGCGAGCCGCAGTCCGCTGGTGCGGCAGATCATGGCGGATACCACCGGGCTCACCGTCGCGCTGCCGCAAACGAAAGAACCCGTGCTGCTGGGCGCCGCGATGCTCGGCGCGGTGGCCGGCGGTGCCTATGCCTCGATCGGCGAGACCATGGCGAAGATGTCGGCGCTGGGACGGAAGAGCGAACCGACCGCGCTCGGCATGGCCGCGTTTCATGCCCGCAAGCGCGAGGTCTACAAGCTGCTGCGCGAGGTCGATCGCAGCAGCCGTGAAGCGATGCGCGAGGGTGCCGGAGGTTGAAACGGATGTTGATTGCCTGCGGCGATGCGCTGATCGATTTCGTCCCGACGCGAAACACCGAGGGGCGAGAGGCGGTGATGCCTGCGGTCGGCGGCTCCTGCCTCAACGTCGCGATCGGCATGGCGCGGCTGGGCGCGCCGACAGGATTTGTCGGCGGCGTCTCGACCGATATGTTCGGGCGCATGATCGTCGACCACGCCACCGCGTCGAACGTCGAGCTGGGGCTTGCCACCCGCAGCGACCGCCAGACGACGCTCGCCTTCGTGCGCATCGTCGCGGGCGAGTCGCACTACGCCTTCTACGATGCCGAAACCGCGACACGGAACTGGACCTACCGGCGCGGCGCGATTCCGTTCGCGAATATCGAGGCCGTTCATGTCGGCTCGACCACGCTGGTGAACGACCAGGGCGCCGCCGAGACGAAAGCCCTGATCGCGGACGCGCGCGCGTCGTCGACGATCTCCTTCGATCCGAACTGCCGCCCCAATCTGGTCAAGAACAAGCCGGCCTATCTCGCGCGCATGGCCGAGTTCGCAGGCCAAGCCGATCTCATCAAGATGTCGGATGTCGATTTCGCGTATCTCTTCGGCGAGGAGCAATATCAGCAACGCGCGAACGCGTTGCTGGGGCAGGGCACGAGCCTCGTCGTCATCACCCGCGGCAACAACGGGGCCATTGCCTGGCACGCGAGCGCAGGGCAGGTCGAAGTTCAGGCGCCGAAGGTCGAGATCGCCGACACCATCGGCGCCGGCGACAGTTTTCAGGCTGCGCTCCTGTTCGCCCTGCACAAGCAGGGCCGCATCAGCCGGCAGCAGCTGAAAGACATCGGCGCGGACGAGCTTCGCCGCGCGCTGTCCTTTGCCGCCAATTGCGCCGGCCTGACCTGTACCCGCCCGGGCGCCGATCCGCCGTGGAGCCATGAAGTCACCTGGAATGTCTAGCCCGGGTCCGCATCACAGCCGTGCCACGACCTTCTCGGCGCATTTGAGGAAGGTGCGGATCAGCGGGCTCTGCGAATCCCGCCGCCAGCACACGGCGATATCGATGGAGTCGGCGGCATCCCGCAGCGGCCTGAACACGATGCCCTGCGGCGCGCCAAGCTTCGCGCAGGCCGGCAGGATCGCAAGCCCCTCGCCGGCGAGAACGAGGCTCATCGCCGAATGCACCGTCTCCACCCGGCTCGCGATCGGCATCACGATCTGATGCCGCCGCAGCAAGGCTGCGACCGCGGAGGAGGCGGGGTCTTGCTCCGGCGGCGGCAGCGCGATCAGCGGGCGGCCCTGGAGTCGAGCCATCGGCACCGCGCTCAGGCGCGCAAGCGGCGAGCGCTTCGGCATCGCCAGCATGAACGGTTGTGCGCCAATCCGCGCCACCTGGATCTCGGGATGGTGGATCGCCGGCATGCACAGCGCGACGGTGACGCTGCGGTCGAGCAGCCGCGCCTCGCGCGTCGAGGCGCTGAGCTCGGCGAAGTCGAGGTCGACGCCGGGAATGGATCGCCGCAGCTCGGGGATCAGGCGCGGCAGCATGGCGTTCGCCAGCACGAACATGTATCCGACCGAAATCCGCCCGCGGCTGCCGGCCGCGACCGCCCGCGCGGCTTCGACCCCGTCGGCCGCAAGCGCCAGCGCCTCGCCGGCGCGCACCAGCAGGGCCTGGCCGGCTTCCGTCAGGTCCATGCCGCGCGTGCCGCGGCGGAACAGCGGCGCGCCAACCTCGGCCTCTAACTTGCGGATCTGGACCGACAGCGGCGGCTGCGCCATCCGCAGCCGTTCGGCGGCCTTGCCGACGCTGCGCGCCTCGGCCACGGCGACGAAGTAGCGAAGCCGGTGAAGATCCATTGGCATACCGAAAACGTATGGGTTGACCACCAAAATGGTATTGGACGCTGAGTTAACAGAAGTGTCATTCTCGCTGTCAATGCCTTGTCAATGCTTGGGCCAACGAGGGCCGGCTTCGGAGCGATGATTTGACGATGAACGGCGATCCCTGCCTGCTGTCCGCAACCGAGTTGCGCGGCCTCATTTCCACGAAGAAGATTTCGCCTGTCGAAGTCACCCGCGCCGTGCTCGCGCGCGCCGAGGCGCTTCAGCCCGAGCTGAACTGTTTCATCACGCTCTGCGGCGACGAGGCGATGGCGCAGGCGCGTGCGGCTGAGCGCAAGGCGATGGCCGGCGAGCCGCTCGGCCTGCTGCATGGGCTTCCGGTCACCGTCAAGGACATCGTCAACACCAAGGGTGTGAGGACCACCTTTGGCGCCGTTCCCTACAAGGACAATGTGCCCACCGAGGACGCCGTCGCAGTCGCAAAGCTGCGCGCGGAAGGCGCGATTCTGATCGGCAAAACGACCACGCCGGAATTCGGCAGCAAATGCCTGACCGACTCGCCGCTGTTCGGCCGCACCCGCAACGCGTGGAGCGCTGAGCGCTCCTCCGGCGGCTCCAGCGGCGGCGCTGCGGTGGCGGTGGCGAGCGGCATCGCGCCCCTTGCGATTGCGACCGATGGCGGCGGATCGACGCGAATTCCCGCAGCCTGCAATGGCGTGGTCGGGCTGAAGCAGAGCAACGGCGTGATCGCGCACAGCCAGGCGCTCGACGCCTTCGGCAACCAGACCTATGTCACGCCGACCACGCGCACGGTCGCCGACACCGCGCTGATGATGCAGGCGATGGCCGGTGAGGATTCCTGCGATCCCTGGTCGATCGGCGTGCCCGTGCCCGATTTCATCGGCACCGCCGCGCCGCGCGGCGATCTGCGCGGGCAAAGGATCCTGTTCTGTGCGTCGCCGCCCGGCCGCCCGGTGTCGTCAGATGTCGCGGCCAGCTTCAAGGCGAGCCTCGACCGGCTGGCCGGTCTCGGTGCCGAGCTCGAGGAGTTCTCCGGCGAGGGGTTTGACATCGAGCCGATCTGGCGCGCCATCAACCACACCGTCTGGCGCACGCGTTTCGCCAAGCTGGTGGCCGAGCACGGCGCCGTCCTCAGCGAAGCCTTCGTCAAGCAGGTCGCGCTCGCGACCAATGTCAGCGGCATCGCCTATCAGGAGGCGATGTTCGCGCGCACCGCGCTGTTCCGCCGTGTGCAATCCCTGCTTGCGCGCGGGCATCTTTTGGCGATGCCGACCCTTACCCGCACCGCGCTGCCGATCGACCAGGACCTGTTCGGCACCATCGAGATCGACGGCAAGCACTTCGACAGCGTCCGGCCGCACTGGTTCCCCTGGACCATGCCGTTCAACATGACCGGACACCCCGCGATCAGTCTTCCCAGCGGCTTCGGCGGCGACGGCCTGCCGATCGGGCTCCAACTCGTCGGGCGCTTCCGTGCCGATGCCGAATTGCTGCGGGTGAGCGCGCTGTTCGAGGCCTCGCACGATCTTCTGTCCCGCCGGCCCGGCTGAGGTGAGGTACATGCCGCAAAGGACTTGCCTCCGGCGCCCGGACATGTTGATCGTGCGGCGGATGAGCCCTGAAGCCGAGCGCGCATGAGCGTATTCTTTCTTCGACGTCTGTTTACCTTGCTGGCGACGCTGGTCGGCGCATCCGTGATCATTTTCCTGGTGCTGGACGCTCTTCCGGGCAACGCGGCGCAGATGCTGATGGGCGCCGATGCCTCGGCCGACGCGGTGCGTGCGCTCACCGTCAAGCTCGGGCTCGACCAGCCGCTGGCGGTTCGCTATCTGCAATGGATCAAGGGCCTCCTCGTCGGCGATCTCGGCAACAGCTATGTCTATGGCACGCCGGTCGCGAGCCTGATCGCGGAGCGGCTGGTGCTGACCGTTCCGCTCGCGATCATGTCGATGCTGATCACGGTGACGCTGGCGCTCTCGGCCGGCATCTACACCGCGGCCAACCACAACAAGCTCGGCGACGTCGGCGTAATGTCGTTGACGCAAGTGGGCATCGCGCTGCCGAATTTCTGGTTCGCGATCCTGCTGGTCCTGCTGTTCTCGGTGCGGCTGCAATGGCTCTCGGCGGGCGGCTTTCCCGGCTGGGAGGATGGCATCTGGCTCGGCATCAAGTCGCTGCTGCTGCCGGCGATCTCGCTCGCCGTGGTGCAGGCCGCGATCCTCGCGCGCGTCACGCGCTCGGCCGTGCTCGAAGTGCTGCGCGAAGATTTCGTCCGCACGGCGCGCGCGAAGGGTCTCGGCAAGCGCGAGGTGCTGTGGAGCCACGTGCTGCGCAACGCCATGATCCCCGTGATGACGGTGATGGGGCTGCAATTCGCCAATCTGCTCGCCGGCACCATCGTGATCGAGAACGTGTTCTACCTGCCGGGCCTCGGCCGCCTGATCTTCCAGTCGATCGCCAACCGCGACCTGATCGTGGTGCGTAATTGCGTGATGCTGCTTGCGGCCATGGTCGTCATCGTGAATTTCGTGGTCGATGTGCTCTACGCCTTCATCGATCCCCGCATCAAGGTCCACGATTTGTGAGCGCGCCCCTGGCCACTTCGGTTGACGCCCCGGTCGCAACGCGTCCGCTGCCGGCCCGCACCTTCTGGACCCGCGCGCTGCGTCACCGCAGCTTTGTGCTCGGCGGAGCGCTGAGCCTGCTGGTGCTCGCCTCGGCGCTGCTGTCGCTGGTGTGGACGCCGTGGTCGCCCTATGAGATCGACATCGCCTCGAAGCTCCGGCCGCCGTCGGCGGCGCACTGGCTCGGCACCGATTCCTTCGGCCGCGACATCGTCTCGCTGCTGCTCGCAGGCGCGCGCTCGACCATTCTGGTCGGCATCATCGCCGTGAGCATCGGTCTCACCTTCGGCGTCTGCCTCGGCCTGGTCGCGTCGGCCAAGCGCGGCTGGACCGAAGAGATCATCATGCGCTTCTCCGATTTCACCTTCGCCTTTCCGGCGGTGCTCTCCGCAATCATGCTAGCCGCGGTCGTCGGGCCGGGCATGGTGACCTCGATCATCGCGATCGGCATCTTCCAGATCCCGACGCTGACCCGGCTGACGCGCGGCTCGGCCAACGCGATCTGGGCGCGCGAATTCGTGTTGGCCGCGCGCGCGTCGGGCAAGGGCAAATTCCGCATCACCATCGAGCATGTGCTGCCCAACATCCTGTCGATCCTGATCGTGCAGGTCACGATCCAGTTCGCGCTCGCCATCCTTGCCGAAGCCGCGCTGTCCTATCTCGGTCTCGGCACGCAGCCGCCGCAGCCGTCCTGGGGACGGATGCTGAACGACGCACAGACGCTGCTGTTCCAGTCGCCGATGCTTGCGGTCTATCCGGGCGCGGCGATCGCCATCGCGGTGCTCGGGCTCAATCTGCTCGGCGACGGACTGCGCGATCTGCTCGATCCGCGACTGGCGCGGGAGCGATGACGATGGGGGAGCGCTCAACCCTGCCGCTGATCGAGGTCGCCAATCTCGGCGTTCGCCTCAACACCAGCCGCGGACCCGCGCAGGCCGTGCGCGGCGTCAGCTTCACCCTCAAGCGCGGCGAGACGCTGGGTCTCGTCGGCGAATCCGGCTGCGGCAAGTCGGTGACGGCGCTGTCGCTGATGGGCCTCTTGCCAGACAGTGCTGTCGTGACCGGCAGCATCAGGCTTGACGGCAGCGAGCTCGCCGGTCTGTCGGATGCGGATTATTGCAAGCTGCGCGGCAACCGTATCAGCATGATCTTCCAGGAGCCGATGACCGCGCTCAACCCGATGCACACGATCGGCCATCAGGTTGCCGAGCCGCTGCGGCGTCACAAGAAATATTCGGCGGCGCAGGCGCGGCGTGAAGCGATCGCCTTGCTCGACCGCGTCGGATTGCCCGACCCCGCAAGGCGGATCGACGCCTATCCGCACCAGTTCTCCGGCGGTCAGCGCCAGCGCGTCACCATCGCCATGGCGCTGGCCTGTGAGCCCGACCTCCTGATCGCGGATGAGCCGACCACGGCGCTCGACGTCACTATCCAGGGCCAGATCCTCGACCTCATCGCCGATCTCGTCGAGGAGCGCGGCATGTCGATGATCCTGATCTCGCACGATCTCGGCGTTATCGCCGAGAACGTGCAACGCATGATGGTGATGTATGGCGGCACGGTCGTCGAGAGCGGGCCGACCGACGAGGTGTTCCGCCGGATGGGCCATCCCTACACGCAGGGCCTGTTCCGCGCCCGGCCGAAGCTCGGCGCGCGCAAGGGGACGCGGCTGACGACGATCTCGGGGACGGTGCCCGAACTTGCGGAATTGCCTGCCGGCTGCACGTTCGGCGACCGCTGTCCGCTGGTCGAGGACAAGTGCCGCGTGGCGCTGCCGCCGATGATCGAAGTCGGTCCCGGTCACGGCGTGCGCTGTGTGCGCACCGATGTCTCCATGGCCGCGAATGTCGGAGCGCTGCCCGCATGACCGCAGCGCCGCTTCTCGACGTCAAGAATCTTGAGCAGCGTTACACGCTGCCGCGCGAAAGCCTGTTCCGCCCGCCGGGCCAGGTGCGCGCGCTCAACGGCGTCAGCGTGCGGGTCGATGCCAGCAAGAGCCTCGGCGTCGTCGGCGAGTCTGGTTCGGGCAAGTCGACCTTCGCGCGGGTGGTGATGGCGCTGGAGCGGCCGATGTCGGGGCAGGTCGCGCTGCTCGGGCGCGATCTCAACCGCATCTCGCCCGACGAGCTGCGCCGCGCGCGCCGCGATTTCCAGATGGTGTTCCAGGATCCTTACGGATCGCTCGATCCGCGCCAGACCATCGCGCGCATCGTCGCCGAGCCGCTCACCGTGCTGGAAGATGCCGACCGCACCACTTTTCGCGCCCGCGTCTCTGCGGTGCTGCGGCAGGTCGGCCTGCGCGATGCCGACATGGACAAATATCCGCACGAATTTTCCGGCGGACAGCGCCAGCGCATCGCGATCGCGCGCGCGCTGATCACCCAGCCGAAGCTCATCGTCGCCGACGAGCCGGTTTCCGCGCTCGACGTCTCCGTGCAGGCGCAGGTGCTCAATTTGATGCAGGACCTCCAGGAGCAGTTCGGCCTGAGCTACATCCTGATCAGCCACGACCTCGCCGTGGTCGACTATCTCTGCGACGAGGTCGCGGTGATGTATCTCGGCCGGATCGTCGAGCAGGGCAGGCCGGAGGACCTGTTCGAGCGCTGTGCCCATCCCTATACGCGGGCGCTATTGGATGCCGTGCCGCGGGCGCGCGCCGGCGGCGGCCGACGGCGGCGCGGGGCCCAGGCGATCGCCTCGCAATCGGTGACTGCTGCCGGATGCCCCTATGTCGCGCGCTGTCCGCTCGCCGACCAGCATTGCCGCGAGGTTCCGCCCTTGCTACGCAAGGTCGGCGAAGCCCATCTCGCCGCCTGCCACAAGGCGGAGGCCGTGATGGCATTGCCGCACGCGGTCATGGAAGGTTAGTGTCCCCCATGGAATTGGCGTAGGCTGAGACAAGAGAAGGCCGGGGAGTTACGCATGTTCAGGAAATTATCGATCGTCGCATTTGCCGCCGCGCTTGTCGCAGCACCGCTGCCGGTGCTGGCGCAGGGCAAGAAGGACAGCGTCGTCATGGCGATGGCGCTAGAGCCGCCAGGGCTCGATCCCACCATCGCCGCCGCGGCCGCGATCGCCGAAGTAACGCTCTACAACATCTATGAGACGCTGACCAAGATCAACGAGGACGGCTCCGTCTCGCCCTTGCTGGCGGAGAGCTGGACCGCCTCGCCCGACCTGAAGACCTACACGTTCAAGCTGCGCAAGGGCGTCAAATTCCAGAACGGCGAGCCGTTCGATTCCGCGGCGGTGAAGTTCTCGTTCGAGCGCAACGCGATCGCGACCAGCACCAACAAGGACAAGAGCCTGTTCCAGGCTTTCGAGAAGGTCGACGCGCCCGACGCCGACACCGTCGTGATCACGGTGAAGTATTCCGAGCCGAACCTGCCGTTCCTGCTCGGACAGGCGAGCGGTTCGATCGTCGAGCCGAAGAGTGCAGCCACCAACGGCACGCAGCCGGTCGGGACCGGGCCCTATCAGCTCGGGGCCTGGGCCAAGGGCTCCTCGATCACCCTGACCAAATGGGCCGACTATCGCAACGCCGCCGCGATCAAGCTGTCGAAGGTGACGATCCGCTTCATCTCCGACCCGGCCGCGCAGACCGCGGCGCTGCTCTCTGGCGACGTCGATGCGTTCCCGCGCGTTGCGGCAGCGCGCGCCATCGGACAGTTCAAGGCCGATCCGCGCTTCAACGTCATGGTCGGCGGCTCCCGTGCCAAGACCATCGTCGGCATCAACGAGCGCAAGAAGCCGCTCGACGACGTCCGCGTGCGCCGTGCCATCCTCGCCGCGATCGACCGCAAGGCGATGGTCGACGGCGCGGCTGATGGTTTCGGCACGCCGATCGGCAGCTTCTACGTGCCCGGCGCGCTCGGCTTCGTCGACACCACCGGCATCAACCCCTACGATCCCGAGAAGGCCAAGAAGCTGCTGGCGGAAGCCGGCGTCACCACGCCGCTCGAACTGTCGCTGAAGCTGCCGCCGCCGTCCTATGCGCGGCAGGGCGGCGAGATCCTCGCGGCCCAGCTCGCCAAGGTCGGCATCATCGCCAAGATCGAGAATGTCGAATGGGCGCAGTGGCTGTCGCAGGTGTTCGCCGGCAACGGCCCGCACAATTTCGACCTCACCATCGTCAGCCATGTCGAGCCGTTCGACCTCGTCAAGATCACCGAGCCGGACTACTACCTCGGCTACAACAACGAGGCCTTCAACGCGCTCTACAAGCAGATCGTGTCGACGCCTGACGAGGCCGGCCGCGCAAAGCTGCTCGGCGATGCCCAGCGCATGCTGGCCACCGACGCGGTCGCCGGCTTCCTGTACCAGCCCCAGCTCATCACCATCACCAACAAGAAGCTGAAGGGCGTCTGGAAGGACGTCCCGCAATACGAGAACGATTTCTCGACCTGGTCCTGGGAGTAGGGGCCGTTCGATCAAGTCGAACCTGCTGCAACGTTGACCTCTCCCCATCGGAGGAGAGGTCAATCTTTTTGGGCAACCCAAAACAAAAACCTGAAAAACAACCCCATGCACAGTAGCCGGGGTTAGATATTTCAATGGCTTGCACGGTCCGCTCGATGGCTTGCTGAGCCATGCGATGCGGTTGACCCGTCGGGCAAAACACCGGCAATATACGATCATCGCGGCGTCATGGTTCGGGACGCGCCGTCAGGCGAGGCACGCCATGAAGAAGCCATCCCGCCGCGATGCCGGCATCGCCGCGGCTGCCGTCAGCGCTGAAGCACCGATCACTCTGAAGCTCGACAATGCGCCGATGAGCGATATCGCTCATGCGCTGGCCAGCGGACAGGTCACTGCCACGGCGCTGACCAAAGCTTACCTCGCGCGCATCGAAGCTTATGACCGCAACGGGCCCGCGCTCAACTCCGTGCGCGCGATCAATCCCGACGCGCTCGGGATCGCTGGCGAGCTCGACGACACAAAACCATCGGCCAAGCGGCCGTTGGCGGGCATCCCGATCCTGGTGAAGGACAACATCGCGACCGGCGACAAGCAGCCGACGACGGCGGGCTCGCTGGCACTGGAGGGCGCGCGCGCCAGGAGAGACGCGACAATCGTCAAGCTGCTGCGAAAGGCCGGTGCGGTGATCCTGGGCAAGGCGAACCTGACGGAGTTCGCCAACATTCTCGCGGCCGACATGCCCTCGGGCTATTCGTCGCTCGGCGGCCAAGTGAAAAACCCTTACGCGCCGGCGCTGATGGGCGATCACGGCATTCCGGTCGTGCAGCCAGGCGGATCAAGCGCGGGTTCGGCGGTCGCGGTGGCGGCCGGCCTGTGCTCGGCCTCGATCGGCACCGAGACGTCGGGCTCGCTGCTGTATCCCGCAAGCCAAAACGGCCTCGTCACCGTGAAGCCGACCGTTGGGCTGGTCAGTTGCGCCGGCATCCTGCCGATCGCGCACAGCCAGGACACTGCAGGGCCGATGACGCGCACGGTGCGCGACGCGGCGATGCTGTTGAACGTGTTCGCGGCCGAAGACCCACTCGACCCCGCGACCGAGCGGCAGCGGCGGCCGGTCGACTACACCGCCGACCTCGCGACCGACGCGATGAAGGGCGCGCGCATCGGCGTGCCGAGCGACTCGACCGACCCGCTCAACGATCGCTATTACGGCAAGCTGCCGCCCAGGTCGGCCAAGGTGATGGTCGACGCGATCAAGGTGCTGGAGGATCTGGGCGCCATCATCGTGCGTGCCAACATGCCAACATCTGGCTGGATCGGCGGGCCGGGTACGAGCATGAACGTGCTCAATCGCAATCCCCTGAGTCGCAACAAGGGTAATCTGGCGACGCCGCCGATCGTCTTCCTCTACGAGCTGAAGCACGATCTCAATCTCTACCTCAGCGATTGGGCGACGAACACAGAGATGAAGACCATGGCCGACATCGTGGCCTTCAACGAGGCGAACGCTGAGACGGCGCTGCGGTTCGGCCAGGACCTGTTCCTCGCCGCCAACATGACCAGAGGCGATCTCAGCGAGCGCGAGTACAAATCGGCGCGGGCCATGGACCTGCTCTCCGCCAAGACGCGCGGCATGGACGCCTACATGAACCAGTACAAGCTCGACGCGGTGCTGTTTCCCGGCGCCGCCGGCTGCGTGATATCAGCGAAGGCGGGCTATCCCAGCGTCATGGTGCCGGGCGGTTTCATTTCGGGAGCAGACGACAAGGACACGCCTGACTATCCGCTCGGCGTAACCTTCGCAGGCCGTGCCTGGAGCGAGCACAAGCTGCTGCGTCTGGCCTACGCCTATGAGCAGGCGACCGACATGCGCAAGCCGCCGCCCGGCTTGCCCGCGCTTTAGATGTCACTGGCCGAGAGGATCAGGCGGAAATCCCTGCTCGCGCGTCGGACCCGTTTCTGGCCAGTTCCTAAAGTTCAGAGTGACAAATTGCGCGACACGCCCAAGGCGTCGACAAGAAAATCGATGAACAGGCGGGCTCGCAGGGGGAGTTGTCGTCCGAATGCGTGCAGGACGTAGACCGGTGTGGTGAACATCGGTATGCCCGGCAGCACGACATTCAATCGTCCGGCGGCAAGCTCGTCCTCGATAGCGATGCGCATGAACTGCGTGATGCCAACGCCTTTTATGACCGCCTCAATCAACGACTGGGCATCGTCGCTATCGAAGGGGCCATTGGGGATGACCCGTGTGCCGTCCGCAAAAGTAAATGCTTGCGGCCGGCCACCAAGCAGATGGCGAAGGCAGGCATGCTGAGTGAGATCGTCGATCGACTGCGGGATTCCTCGTCGCTGAAGGTATTCCGGCGATGCGCCCAGAACATATTGCAGGACACCTAACGAGCGGCCGATCAGGTTTGTGTCTTCCAATTCGCCAATTCTGACAGCGAGGTCGAAACCCTCGCGGATGAGATCGACACGGCGGTCCGTGACGCTGAGATCAAGCTTGATGTCCGGATAGCGCTCCAGGAACGAGCCCGCCCATGCGGAAATCAACGGGCGTCCAAATGTACTCGGCACAGTGACCCGAAGCACGCCACGGACGTTTCCCGGAACCTGCACGACGTCGTCGGCTTCCTCTATCGCGCGCAGATGGGGAGCGACGTGCTCGTAGTAAGCGGCGCCTTCGGACGTTGGGCTGAGTGTGCGCGTTGAGCGCTGCAGCAAGCGCACGCCGAGGCGTTGTTCGAGGCGCGAAACGCTTTTCGATACCGCCGAGGGGCTGGCGCCGATCGATCGCGCGGCGCCGGCGAAAGAACCCGCGTCAACCGTCCGCACGAAGGCCAGCAGACCGGCCGTTCTTTCTAGAATCGTTGTCATTCAGGACTTTGGATCGCGAAAGAACCGAACGAAAGACGGCTAATCGGCCATTTATGAACGAATAGTCTGACTTTCGCAATGGAGGCCCCGACAACCGAGTTGGTCTTCCAATGCCCTTCATCGCTGAAGCTCGTGCAAAAAAGGAAAAGCAGTATGTCTGCGCAAATCAAGCCAACGATCGTTTTCTGTCACGGCATTTGGGCCGATGGCTCCTGTTTCAGCAAAGTCATTCCAGCATTGCAGGCCGACGGGTACGAAGTGATCGCCGTTCAATATGGCCTGGACTCCTTTGAGGAGGACCTGGCGACGGTGAGGCGCACACTCAATCGTGTTGGCAGCCCGGTCCTTCTCGTCGGCCATTCGTATGGCGGCGCCACCATCACGGGCTCGGGCACCGATGAACGCGTGGTCGGTCTCGTCTACGTTGCAGCGGTCGCTCCGGATGCCGGCGAGACCGTACAGGACCGGCTCGACAAGTATCCGTCGGATATCTTCTCACGCGTCGAGGTCGCCGATGGGCGTGCCTGGATGCTTCCGAGCGGCACCGAGTTCTTCGCAGGAGACCTCTCCGCGGAAGACCAGAAGCTGGTTTGGGCCACCCAATATGCGCCCGTCTACAATCTGTTCCAGCAACAGAAGCTCAGCGCCGACAAGATCGCGTGGCGGTCGAAGCCGAGCTGGTACATTCTGGCCACGCAAGACCATACCGTGCATCCGGATCTGCAACGCTGGGTGTCGAAGCGCATGGGAGCGACGGTCACCGAAGTGGCGAGCAGCCACGTGCCGATGCTCTCCCAGCCAAATGTGGTTATCGACGTGATACGCAAAGCCGCGGCCGCCGTTCAAAAAAGCTGATCGCAAATAAGATACATTGCCGGACACGAAGGAGAGGTCGTTCGCGAGGCGACCTCTCTTATTCATGGGCTGGCGTGCGACGGCCGCTCTTGGCCCTTCGCAGACGTGGCGTTGCTCGATGCAGATTTCGGCTTGTGACCCCAAGCTGGCGTGCTGGGGCATTGGCGCGGTGTCGGCTTTTGACCCTGGCTGTGTGAAAACGCCGCTGCTTTGCTATGATTCTCTCGTGATTCTGCGGGGGAAGCTGATGAGGCGCTTCGTTGAGCAGGCGGATCGTGGGCAGTGGACGCTATTGCCCGAATGCCTCGATGATTTCATTGACGAGAACAACCCTGTTCGCGTGATCGACGTGTTTGTCGATGCGCTCGATTTGGCTGAGATGAGCTTTGAGGGTGTGGAGCCAGCAGCGACTGGTCGGCCATCGTACCACCCCTCAATTCTCCTCAAGCTTTACATTTACGGCTATCTGAACCGGGTGCAGTCGAGCCGGCGACTCGAACGCGAAGCCGGACGCAATGTCGAAGTCATGTGGCTGCTGGGTCGGCTCACACCTGATCACAAGACAATCGCAGACTTCCGCAAAGACAATGGCCTGGCGCTGCGCAGGGTATGTGCTCGCTTCGTCGAGCTCTGCCGCGAGATGGGCCTCCTCGCGACGGCGAGCGTTGCCATCGATGGCAGCAAGTTCAAGGCCGTGAACAACCGCGACAGGAACTTCACACGGGCGAAGGTGGAACGACGGCGTGCCCAGCTGGAGGAGAGCGTCTCGCGCTATCTGAGCCAACTTGACACGGCCGACCGGCAAGAGCCGACGGAGGCACTGGCTGCGAAGGTGACGAGGCTGAATGAGAAGCTTACAAAGCTGAAGGAGGAGATGGGCAAGCTTGCCGTCTACGAGAAGCAGATGCGTGCTTCGCCTGACCAGCAGATCTCACTGACCGATCCCGACAGCCGTTCGATGGCGACGAGCGGGCGCGGTTCCGGCGTCGTTGGCTACAATGTGCAGGTCGCCGTAGATACCGAGCACCATCTGATTGTGACGCATGAGGTGACGAACAGCGGCTCGGATCGGGCTCAGCTGGCCAATGTGGCCAAGCAGGCGAAGGCTGTTCTCAAGACCGAGACCCTCGAGGCCGTTGCCGATCGCGGCTACTTCAGCAGCCTGGAAATCCTCGCGTGCCACGAGGCCGGCATCATCGTGACTCTACCCAAGCCGCAGACGT
>NZ_SPVJ01000109.1:0-5387 GCF_004634465.1 Bradyrhizobium sp. MOS001 | reverse complement strand
GCGTTGAGAGCGTGAGGGGCGGCGGATCAAAGCCGGTCGGCCTTACCGAATGGCCGAAAGACATCCGTCGGCTACAGCCGACTTTTGCAACAAAATCGGTCAAAAGCCGACCTCGGGTGAATGACCGCTTTTGGCAAAGCGGACGTTCGCACGCCTCGCAAGGGAGCTTTCAGCGACTCTTGAAATCTAGGATCAATGGTGGGCGCACATGGGATCGAACCATGGACCTCTCGCGTGTCAAGGCGGGCTAGTCGCTCGGTGGTGCGGGCCTCTCCTTGGATGATGCCATCATGCCGGTGTTTTGCCCGACGCGTCAATCGAAATTCGGAAAATGCGCAACCCATTGATCCGACTGATGCCGGCTACTGTGCATGGGGTTGTTTTCGACATTTTTGATCAGACGGCCCCGACAGCCGTCAGGCCTGGGTGATCGTTCGCAACCGGCAGAGGGTTCAGGAAGATGGATGGTGGGCGCACAAGGGATCGAACCTTGGACCTCTCCCGTGTGAAGGGAACGCTCTCCCGCTGAGCTATGCGCCCGGGACCATCATGCCGACGGCCGGACTTTCGGCCGGCCGGCACATCGGAGCCCGCGATTTAGAAGTGCGGGCCAAAGGTGTCAAGTTTCCAGGCGCCTCGAAGCCGGAAAACCTTCCGTCAATCACGCAATCGCAGGCGAAACCGTGGTTTGGGCCGCTTATGCGCCCTGCTGGCGGGCGCGGGAGGCGTGGGCCTGCAGCGCGCGGATGCGCTCGGCGAGCGTTCCGCCGCCCTCGGGCAGGGTGATTGCGGCCGCGCCATTGCCAGCGGCGTCATTGGCCGGGCGCGGCGCCGGTTTCGGGGGCTGGCCGGCCTCGGCCGCCAGCAGCGCCTCGATCGGCGAGTTCGGGCCTTCGAGCTGCATCGCGAGTTTTGCAACTTCAGCTGCGATGTCGTTGATGCGCTCGCGCAGCAGCGCATTCTCCATGCGCTCGGTCGCCCAGGAACTCTCCGCCTGCTGCTGGATCGCATTGATGTCGCGCTGGAGCTTGGCGCGCTCGTCGCGCGCGGTGCGCAGCTGCTCCTCCAGCGCGGTCTTTTCCGCGCGGAGCGATTCGAACGCCGCCGACGACTTGCCGCCGCTCAAGCCGGCGATCTCGACGCGCAGCTCCTTGATAATGCGATCATTGCCCTCGTTGGCCTGGCGGAGCTGGTTGTTCTCGTAGTCGCGCTCGGCGAGCAGCTTGCCCTGCGTGGCGAGGCGGCCTTCGAGATCGGCGACGCGGCCCGACAGCATCTCGGCCTCTTTCACCTGCACGATCAGCTGGCGATCGAGCTCGGTGACGCGCTGGCTCAGATTCTCGACACGGCCGCGCGCATCGCCGAGCTCGCGGGAGGCGGTCTCGGATTCGGTCCGCTCCTGCGTCAGCCGCGCCTGCGTGGCGGCAAATTCCTTCTCGGCGTCGCCGACGCGATTCTTCAAGTTCTCTATCTGCGCGCGCACCGCGACCAGCTCGACCTGCCGGCTCTCCGCCATCATCGAGCGGTCGGACAGCTCGGAATTAATTTTTGCGAGCTCGCCCTGCTTGTCGGTCAGCGCATTCTCGGCGGCGCGCAGGGCCTCGGTCTTGGCGCTGAATTCCTCTTCGGTGGCGCGGAGCTGTTCCTTCACCGCCTTCTCGCGCGCCTCCAGCGCGAAGATCGTGGCGTTCTTCTCGCCGAGCTCGATCTTCATGCGGTTGATAGCGTCGCTCTTCTTGCCGAGCTCGGCGAGCTGGCTCGTGGTCTTGTTCTTGAGCTGGTCGACGCTCATCTCGAGCCGCCGCGCCGACATGGCGAATTCGGCCCGGAGCTGGTCCTTGTCGGCCTGGATCTCGGCCATCGACAGAGGCGTCGCGGCCTCGAGCCGGCGCGTGGTCAGGCGGACCGCGCGGTTATGCACCAGCGGCACGATGGCAAGCCCGCACAGCATCGAGAGCAGGAAGCCGATCGCCAGGTACATGATCGGTTCGACCATGGGGCCAGAACTCCGAAAGCAAGGAAAAATTTACCAAAGACAATGCATGGCGGGCCGGCAAAAAGCCAGCCCCGCCCTGTTGTTAACGTGAATCCGGAATCGGACCGGAGGAGGGAGCCCTAGAGCATGATCCGGACCCGAAGGGCCGCGTCAGCGCAAAGTGCGCAACGGTTTTCCGGAAAGATCATGCTCGAACAACAATCTAAAGCGCGATCGCGCTTTAGAACGGGTTCCAGGTCGCGCGCGGGGTGAATTTCAAATAGCCGATATTGGCGCCCAGCCGCAGCCCAAGGCCCGAGCGGATCGGCACCAGCACGATGTTGTTGGCGGTGAGCGCCGTCATGCCGAAGCCGCCGATGATATAGGCCGAGCCGTCGATGCCGGCGAAGCGCTGGTAGATCGCGTTGGTGGCGGGCAGGTTATAGACCAGCGTCATGGTGCGCGCGCCGTCGCCGCCCCAGTCGAAGCCGAGCGAGGGGCCCTGCCAATAGACGCGCAGGTCGCCGGCGTTCTTGGTGTAGAGCGTGCCTTCGCCGTAGCGCAGGCCGGCAACGAAGGCGCCGGACCCTTCCTCACCCAGGATATAGCCGTTGGGCAGGCCCCACTGGCTGACGGCCTTCTCGATGATCGAGGCGAGCCCGCGCGAGACGTTGCCGAAGAAGCGGTGGCCGGCGGTCACGAGCTCGTCCGGCCCATAGGTGCTGGGTGACGGGCTCCGCTGCGGCGGCGGCAAATTGGGCGGCGGCGGCTGCTGGGCGGAGGCCGGGACGATCCAGCCGACCAGCGCGGCAAGCGCGACCGCAGCAAGGCGTGATGCGAAAGTCATAAAAGAACCCCTGGTATCGAATCCCGCCGCTTCCTTAACCTGACGCCAACAGGCACGGCTCTAGGTTGCGCCGGATGTCCCCTCGACTCGGATGTTATCCGCAGCAACTATGACGGCACAACGGCAGGAAGATAGCCCTTTGCGCCCCGGAATCGCCTTGATCCGCTTTCTGGTCTGCCTGCTGGCCGGCATTTGGATCGCTTGCGCAGGTTTGCCGGCCGAGGCCGCCACCACCGAGCGGATCGTCGTCAACCGCTTCAGCGGCGTGGCGATCGAGGGGTTCGACCCAGTATCCTATTTCGTCGATGGCGCGGCCGTGCAGGGGACGGCCGAGTTCGAGGCGAACCTCTGGGGCGCGGTCTGGCGTTTCCGCAACGAGGGCAACCGGGCGTCCTTCCTGGCCCATCCCGAGATCTATGGACCGCAGTTCGGCGGCTACGATCCGGCCGACATCGCCCGCGGCGTCGCCGTCGCCGCCAATCCCCGCTTCTACGTGATTTCGGCGCAGCGGCTCTATCTGTTCAGCCGGGAGGCCAACCGCGATGCCTTCGCCGCCGACCCGGAGCGCTTCCTCTATGAGGTGCGCAAGCGCTGGCCGGCGCTCCAGGAACAGCTCAGTCAGTAGCGGTCCGCCGCCTGCGGATCGCCCCAGGCGATGAATTCCGGGATAATGAAGCCGGTGTCGCCGCGCTGGCCGAATCGGAGCTCGCCACCCTTGCCGTCGGTGACCTTGCCGCCGGCCGCCGTTACGACCGCGCAGCCCGCCCCGACATCCCATTCGCAAGTGGGTCCGAAGCGGGGATAGATGTCGGCGCTGCCCTCCGCGATCCGGCCGAATTTCACCGCCGAGCCGACCGTCTTCCTGACCGCATTGGGCCGGCCGTCGATGAACGCCTCGCTTCTGAGGTCGCCATGGGAACGGCTCACCGCCGCGATCCAGGGCTCGCCCTGCGTCGGCAGCGTGCGGGTGCGGACCGGTTCGGCAGCACCGATGCTCGTGCCGTCAAAACTGACGCGCTCGGCGCCGCGGCCGACGATGCCGCGCCAGAGCAGACCGAGCGCGGGCGCGGCTACGATGCCCAGCAACGGCACGCCTTCGGTCACAAGGGCGAGGTTGACGGTGAACTCGTCGCGGCCGGCGACGAACTCCTTGGTGCCGTCGAGCGGGTCGATCAGGAAGAAGCTGTCGCGGAATGGCGGCGAGGCGAGCTGGGTCCGCTCTTCCGACAGCGTCGGCACGTCGCCCGCAAGCTGCGCCAGGCCGTCGGCGATGATGCGGTCGGCGGCGAGATCGGCCTCGGTGACCGGCGAGCCGTCCTGCTTGCCGTCGACCCGCATCGCTGCGCGGTTGACCGCGAGAATCGCTTCGCCCGCCTTCACCACCAGCGCAGTGAGCGGCTCCATCAGGTGGGAGGCGGCCGGGCCGTCGATGATCCGCTTCACCTGCATGCCTCATTCATCGGCAATTCCATCCTACTCGACTGATTCGCTGCGGCTTTAGGGCCGCTTCGAGCCGATCGCAAGCTAGCTGCCACGGGCTTGCGAATGTTAGAACCTGCGGCATTCGTCAAGCATGCGTGATTCGCCGCGTCCGCGCCGTGCAATTCCAGGAACCCTTTATGTCTGACGCTTCGTCACCCGGTACCGCTACCGCTCCAGATGCGCTCGAACTCGCCGCGCTCCTGTGCTCGCGGGTCTGCCACGATCTCATCAGCCCTGTCGGCGCCATCGTCAATGGGCTCGAAGTGCTCGACGACGATCCCAAGCCCGAGGATCGCGAGTTCGCGCTCGATTTGATCCGCAAGAGCGCGAAAACCGCCTCCGCCCGCCTCCAGTTCTGTCGCCTGGCCTTCGGCGCGGCCGGCTCGTCCGGCGCGCAGATCGACCTCGGCGACGCCCAGACCATGGCGCGCGGCCATATCGAGGACGGCAAGTGCTCGATCACGTGGAATCTGCCGCGGCTCTTGCTGCCGAAGAATCGCGTCAAGCTGCTGCTCAATATGCTGGTTGTTTCCCAGCACACGATCCCGCGCGGCGGCATGCTGACGATCGATCCGATCGGTGACGGCGAGACCATGAGCTTCCGGGTCACCGCGACCGGTCATAATGCGCGCCTGCCGCAGAACATCTCCGAACTCCTGAGCGGGGAGCGCGGCCCGGCCGCGGATGCGCACGCGATCCAGCCTTATTATACGCGGCTGTTGGCAGAGGCTTGCGGGCTCACCGTGCGGCTCGCGCACGAGGGCGAAGCCATCACCATCACCGCGTCGTAGGCGCGCCGCGGCCCTCAAACGTTAATCGAATCTTTACGAGGCGCTTCGGCTTGTCCGGAGCGCCTTATCTCTTTGTTGGTTCCGTTCTTTTGCACATACTCAACCATTATTAAACGCTTTGCGGTGAAGCTGGCCCCATTCCGAAATGGCGCATCACAAGTCGTGCGCGCCCTCCCTGTATGAAGGCCTGTTTTCATGGATGATCTGTTGCGGGAGTTTTTGACGGAGACCAGCGAGAGCCTGGACACCGTCGACAATCAGTTGGTGAAGTTCGAGCAGGAGCCGAACAACG
>NZ_SPVJ01000108.1:0-5623 GCF_004634465.1 Bradyrhizobium sp. MOS001 | reverse complement strand
CTTCCACAAAGCTCGGCTGTCCCGTCCGCTTGACCGCCATCGCTACCCTCCAAGGCTTTGCCCTAGGGAATCACAATTGACGAATTACGCAACAGGCCCACAAGGGGAGAAGGAAGAAAAATAATCACACCTTCTTCGCTTCCACCGCCATCCGCACCGCAAGCCCGGCCAGCACCGTGCCCATCAGCCAGCGCTGCACCAGCATCCAGCTCGGCCGGCTCGCCAGGAACAGCGCGATCGACCCTGCTGCAAGTGCGATCGTCGCGTTGACGCTGACGCTGATCGCGATCTGGATCGCCCCCAACACCACCGACTGCGTCAGCACGCTGCCGGCGGTGGGATCGATGAACTGCGGCAGCAGTGCCAGATACAGCATCGCGATCTTCGGATTGAGCAGATTGGTGACAAAACCCATCGCGAACAATTTGCGCGAGCTGTCGATCGCAAGCTGCTTCACCTGGAACGGCGAACGTCCGCCCGGCTTCACCGCCTGCCAGGCCAGCCACAGCAGATAGCCCGCGCCGGCAAAGCGCAGCGCGTCATAGGCAAAGGGAATGGCGAGCAAGAGCGCGGTGATGCCGAACGCCGCGCACAGCATGTAGAACACGAAGCCGAGTGCCACTCCGCCGAGCGAGACGATGCCCGCCGCCGGCCCCTGCGTGATCGAGCGCGAGATCAAATAGATCATGTTCGGCCCCGGCGTGAGCACGAGACCAAGGCAGACGAGAGCGAAGCCGAGCAGGGCGGAGGTGTGGGGCATGCGTGAACCGGTGTGGGAGACGACACCGTTCTAATGTGCGCCGCGCGGCGGAGCCATCGCGCAATTGCACGGAGGACAATTCGAGTCCCGCATCTCACCCCAACGTCGTCCCCGCGAAAGCGGGGACCCATACCCCCAGGGAGGAGTTTGAGGCTGGATCGTCATGGGCAATCTTCGCCCAACTCGATCCTGTGGTTATGGGTCCCGGCGTTCGCCGGGACGACACCGTGCTGGTGGAGACATCAATGCGCCTCGTCCCAATTCTTCGCCGCGCGCGCATCGACATGCAGCGGCACCGACAGGTTCACGGCCGGGAACGGCGCGTCCTGCATCACGTGCTGCACCACCGGGAGCGTCGCCTCTACCTCGGCGTCAGGCACCTCGAAGATCAGTTCGTCGTGCACCTGGAGCAGCATCTGCGCCGACAGCTTCTTCTGGACCAGGGCATCCTCCATCCGCGTCATGGCGCGGCGGATGATGTCGGCGGCGGTGCCCTGGAGCCGCGCGTTGATCGCGGCGCGCTCGTTGAAGGCGCGCACCGAGGCGTTCGAAGCCTTGATGTCGGGATAGTACATCTTCCGGCCGAACAGCGTGGTGACATGGCCGTTGCTCCGGCAGAAGTCGCGCGTCTCGTCCATGTAGGCGCGGATGCCGGGGAAGCGCTCGAAATACTTCTTGATGTAGGCGGAGGCTTCCTCGCGCGCGATGCCGAGCTGGTTGGCGAGGCCGAATGCCGAGATGCCGTAAATGATGCCGAAATTGATCGCCTTGGCGCGGCGCCGGATTTCGCTCGGCATGCCCTCGATCGGCACGCCGAACATTTCGGAGGCCGTCATCGCGTGAATGTCGAGCCCGTCCTTGAACGCCTGCTTGAGGACGGGAATGTCGGCGATCTCGGCGAGCAGCCGCAGCTCGATCTGCGAATAGTCGGCGGAGACGAGCTTGTGCCCGGGTGTCGCGATGAAGGCGCGGCGGATCTTTCGCCCGTCCTCGGTGCGCACCGGGATGTTCTGCAGATTCGGCTCGTTCGACGACAGCCGGCCCGTCGTGGTCGCGGCCAGCGCGTAGGTGGTGTGGACGCGATGGGTCTGCGGGTTGACGTAGGTCGGCAGCGCGTCGGTGTAGGTCGATTTCAGTTTCGAAACCTGGCGCCACTCCAGGATCTTCTTCGGGAAGTCGTGGCCTTGCTCGGCAAGTTCGTCGAGCACCTGCGCGGTCGTCGACCATGCGCCGGTCTTGGTCTTGGTGCCGCCGGACAGTCCCATCTTGTCGAACAGGATGTCGCCGATCTGTTTGGGGCTGCCGACATTGACGGGCTCGCCCGCGATCTCCTGGATCTCGGCTTCGACGCGCGCCGCGGTCTGGGCGAAGTCGCCTGATAGCCGCGACAAGACCTGGCGGTCGATCGAGATGCCGCGCCGCTCCATGCGCGCGAGCACCGACACCAGCGGCCGCTCCAGCGTCTCGTAGACGGCGGTCATGTGCTCGGCGACGAGGCGCGGCTTCAGCACGCGCCACACGCGCAAGGCCATGTCGGCGCCTTCCGCCGACAGCGGTGCGGCCTTGTCGATCGGCACCTGGTCGAACGTGATCTTGCCCTTGCCGCTGCCGAGCAGCTCGCTCTCCTTCAGCATGGCGTGGCCGAACCAGCGCTCCGCGAGCGCTTCGATCGCGTGCGAGCCGCGGCCGGCATCGAGCACATAGGAGATCAGCTGCGCATCGTCGGCGTTGCGCAGCGTGATGCCGTGCTGCGCCAGCATCACGGCGGTGAACTTGACGTCGAAGCCGATCTTGAGAATGCCCGCCGATTCCAGCACCGGCCGCAGCGCTTCGATGGCGTCGGCATGCTTGACCTGGTCCGGCGCGAGGCCCGTGTCGAACAGGCCGGCGCCGCCGCCGGACTGCTTGTGCGCGAGCGGCACGTAGCAGGCCTCGTTCGGCGCCAGTGCCAGCGCGATGCCGCACAGATCGGCCTGCATCGGATCGATGGAGTTGGCTCTCGTCTCGATCGCGACATGGCCGGTGTCATGGATGCGCGCGACGAAGGCATCGAGCTCCTTGAGCGTCTTGATCGCCTGGTATTTGCTGCGGTCGACCGGCAGCTTGCGCAGCGCCTCTTCGCGCGCGGCGGCCAGTGAAATCGGCGAGCCCTTGAGACCGGCCGACTTATCGCCCTTGTCGCCGCCCGTTGCGGTCGCGGCTGGAGCGGCGAAAAGATCGCCGGAGATCTCCGACGTTTTTGCCTTGGCGGCGTCGCCGCCGGCCCTGGCGCCGCTGCTGTTCGACGCATCGGCATCGACATTGGCGGGATCGATCTGCGAATAGTCGGCGACGCGGCGTGTCAGCGTGGTGAATTCCATCGCCTTCAGGAAGGCAATCAGCTTGCGCGCGTCGGGCTCGTGCACTGCGAGATCGTCCAGCGGCACCTCGAGTTCGACCTTGTCGTCGAGCAGCACCAGCTGGCGCGAAATCCGCGCCTTCTCGGCATTCTCGATCAGCGCCTCGCGCCGCTTCGGCTGCTTGATCTCGGTGGCGCGGAACAGAAGCTGCTCGAGATCGCCATATTCGACGATCAGCTGCGCCGCGGTCTTGATGCCGATGCCGGGCACACCGGGCACGTTGTCGGTGGAATCGCCGGCCAGCGCCTGCACTTCGACAACTTTCTCCGGCGGCACGCCGAACTTCTCGATCACCTCGGGGATTCCGATACGGCGGTCCTTCATGGTGTCGTACATCATGATCTTGTCGTTCACGAGCTGCATCAGATCCTTGTCGGAGGACACGATGGTCGTGTGGGCGCCGCGGTCGCTGGCCTGTCGCGCATAGGTCGCGATCAAATCGTCGGCCTCGAATCCGCTCTGTTCCAGGCAGGGCAAATCGAAGGCGCGCACGGCTTCGCGGATCAGCGCGAATTGCGGGATCAGATCATCGGGCGCGGGCGGCCGGTGCGCCTTGTACTCGGGATAGATCTTGTTGCGGAAGGTGACTTCCGACTTGTCGAACACGATCGCCAGATGCGTCGGGCGGTTGTCCGCGGGCATGTCGCGCAACAGCTTCCACAGCATGTTGCAGAAACCGAGCACGGCGTTGACCTGCAAGCCATCGGACTTGCGGTTCAGTGGCGGCAGCGCGTGATAGGCGCGGAAGATGTAGCCGGAACCGTCGACCAGGAAGATGTGGTCGCCCTTGCCGGCCACCTTCGCCGCGACCGGTTTGGCAGCAGGCTTGTCAGCAGCGGGTTTGGTGTCGGCTTTGGCGGCGGTCTTCGGGGATGTCGTTGGGGAGCTTTTGGGCATGGCCGCAATGTATGAATTTTTGCGGGCTTTGACAGCCTTGAGCGGGGGATTTTTGGGCCGCTGGTGCCGCTATCCCCACTGTCGTTCCCCACATCCCCGCTGTCATTCCCCGCGAAGGCGGGGAAACCAGTACGCCGCGGCTTCTCGGCTCGATCACTGGCGTCTCGGCGTACTGGGTCGCCCGGTCGAGCCGGGCGACGACACCGAGAGGGCGGCTACTCCGCCGCCTGCAACACTGGCCCCGCCTTCTTCGGCGCGATCCAGAACGTCTGCGGCCGTTCGAACAGGAAGCGGGCATTGAGCCGCAATGCGACGTACCAGATCGCGAGCGATCCGATCACGCCGACGATGGTGACGATCAGCGACACCGTGCCGATGTCGGCAATGATGCCGGCGCGCAGCAGCAGCGTTCGTGTCGCCGCCATCGGCAGGAAGAAGGCGAGGTAGATCACGATCGAATGCTCGCCGCAGAAGCGGAAGAAGTTCAACCACTGTGCGCGCGCGAGCAGCGTGCCCATCGTGATGATGGCGCAGGCGCCGGCGAAGCCGAGCGCGAGCGAGACGATCTTCCATTCGCTGGCGCCGAGCGCGACGAGGCCCGCATTGACCAGCGCCCAGGTCGCAAGCGCCGCCAGCGCGAGTGCGGGATGGTTGCGCGCGCGATCGGACAGCGCGAACACGTAAGGCGCGAACAGATATCCCGAATAGAAATAGACGAAGCGCGCGCAGAATTCGTCGATCGCGGTCCAGCCGGTCGAGATGCGCGCCGTCTCCAGCGCGGCAGCGATGAGCCAGATCGCCAGCGGCGGGACTCGCCGTGTCAATTTTGTGACCACGAAGAAGATCGGCAGCAGGTAGATGAACCAGAGCGTGCCGAACGGTTCGACGAAGGATTCCAGATACAGCAGGCCGGCCTCGCGCCAGCTCGTCTCCGCCGCGAATGCCGGTGCCTTG
This sequence comes from Bradyrhizobium sp. MOS001, assembly GCF_004634465.1. Taxonomy (NCBI): domain Bacteria; kingdom Pseudomonadati; phylum Pseudomonadota; class Alphaproteobacteria; order Hyphomicrobiales; family Nitrobacteraceae; genus Bradyrhizobium; species Bradyrhizobium sp. MOS001. The sequence continues at coordinate 613 of NZ_SPVJ01000108.1, read as the reverse complement.
AAGCCGAACTGGATTGTCACCCAGACGACATAGAAATAGGCGAAATGCACCACCTTGCGGTCGAGATAGGTTCGCCAGTCCCGATCGATCACCAAGGGCAGGAACAGGCCCGAAATCAGGAAGAAGTCGGGCATCCGGAACGGCTTTGCGAAGGCCACGGCGACATGCATGAAACCGGTCTGGCCGGCCGCGATCTCCACCCCCAGCACCGAGTGCATCATCACGACCATGACGATGCAGATGCCCTTGGCATAGTCGACCCAGTCGACACGTGCGGGCGAGGGGGCCTTGGAAAGCCCGCTCGCGGCGATTGTGCCTGATAGTGCCATGGTGTCCCGTTTCGAGGCGCGGTCCGCCCGGCTCTGTGCGGACGTGGCGCAGTGTGAAGCCTTGCGGTTTAAGGTTTCTTTACCGGTACAATTCGCGTGCCGGTTTTTGCATCCGGGCTGTTCTCTCCCCTCAGGAAAATGCTAAACCGCTCGAGTTGGGGTTTCGTTAACCAAGCTGGAACAGGGTTTTTCATGCGAATCGCGATGATCGGAACGGGCTATGTGGGACTGGTGTCCGGAGCCTGCTTTGCGGATTTCGGTCACGACGTCACCTGCGTCGACAA
>NZ_SPVJ01000107.1:2500-5832 GCF_004634465.1 Bradyrhizobium sp. MOS001 | reverse complement strand
TGATGCTCCTCACCTTGTTGAGTGACACAACAGTCGACGTAAGTCGATTGGAGTTCATTCATCGTCGGTAAGGGTGTCGGAACCCTTCCACTCTGGAAGGTTGGGGCCTCGTGGTCCCGGGCTGTTTGACAAGTGAAGATGAAGAAAGAGAAACGTGGACGGCGGAGTCCTTGCGCCTCTCGGACACTGAAGAGCTTCGGCTTTTGAGTTCTGAGAGGGGACGAAAGACTTCGGCGGTACACGTTTTAAAGGAAACACCATCGCTGCCAGCGATGTGAATCGCGGGCAGCTCGGCGACTTCGGTTGTCGAAATAATGGTGGGACCTCGTCAAACGTTGTGATCAGCCGGTTCAAAGTTCAAGTCCAACTTGAGAGTTTGATCCTGGCTCAGAGCGAACGCTGGCGGCAGGCTTAACACATGCAAGTCGAGCGGGCGTAGCAATACGTCAGCGGCAGACGGGTGAGTAACGCGTGGGAACGTACCTTTTGGTTCGGAACAACACAGGGAAACTTGTGCTAATACCGGATAAGCCCTTACGGGGAAAGATTTATCGCCGAAAGATCGGCCCGCGTCTGATTAGCTAGTTGGTGAGGTAATGGCTCACCAAGGCGACGATCAGTAGCTGGTCTGAGAGGATGATCAGCCACATTGGGACTGAGACACGGCCCAAACTCCTACGGGAGGCAGCAGTGGGGAATATTGGACAATGGGGGCAACCCTGATCCAGCCATGCCGCGTGAGTGATGAAGGCCCTAGGGTTGTAAAGCTCTTTTGTGCGGGAAGATAATGACGGTACCGCAAGAATAAGCCCCGGCTAACTTCGTGCCAGCAGCCGCGGTAATACGAAGGGGGCTAGCGTTGCTCGGAATCACTGGGCGTAAAGGGTGCGTAGGCGGGTCTTTAAGTCAGGGGTGAAATCCTGGAGCTCAACTCCAGAACTGCCTTTGATACTGAAGATCTTGAGTTCGGGAGAGGTGAGTGGAACTGCGAGTGTAGAGGTGAAATTCGTAGATATTCGCAAGAACACCAGTGGCGAAGGCGGCTCACTGGCCCGATACTGACGCTGAGGCACGAAAGCGTGGGGAGCAAACAGGATTAGATACCCTGGTAGTCCACGCCGTAAACGATGAATGCCAGCCGTTAGTGGGTTTACTCACTAGTGGCGCAGCTAACGCTTTAAGCATTCCGCCTGGGGAGTACGGTCGCAAGATTAAAACTCAAAGGAATTGACGGGGGCCCGCACAAGCGGTGGAGCATGTGGTTTAATTCGACGCAACGCGCAGAACCTTACCAGCCCTTGACATGTCCAGGACCGGTCGCAGAGATGTGACCTTCTCTTCGGAGCCTGGAACACAGGTGCTGCATGGCTGTCGTCAGCTCGTGTCGTGAGATGTTGGGTTAAGTCCCGCAACGAGCGCAACCCCCGTCCTTAGTTGCTACCATTTAGTTGAGCACTCTAAGGAGACTGCCGGTGATAAGCCGCGAGGAAGGTGGGGATGACGTCAAGTCCTCATGGCCCTTACGGGCTGGGCTACACACGTGCTACAATGGCGGTGACAATGGGATGCTAAGGGGCGACCCTTCGCAAATCTCAAAAAGCCGTCTCAGTTCGGATTGGGCTCTGCAACTCGAGCCCATGAAGTTGGAATCGCTAGTAATCGTGGATCAGCACGCCACGGTGAATACGTTCCCGGGCCTTGTACACACCGCCCGTCACACCATGGGAGTTGGTTTTACCTGAAGACGGTGCGCTAACCAGCAATGGAGGCAGCCGGCCACGGTAGGGTCAGCGACTGGGGTGAAGTCGTAACAAGGTAGCCGTAGGGGAACCTGCGGCTGGATCACCTCCTTTCTAAGGATGGTTCTTCAGAAGCTTGCTTCTATCGAACCGTTTTAGAAACATCAGTGGCCAACGATCGTCAGGATTGTTGAGCTGCATTGGCGGGATTTCGCCGTCTTCGTTTCTCTTTCTTCGCGGACGAACACGCGCTGGGGCTGCAAGCTTGCAGAATCCCTGGTCCTTGACTGGATATGCGTTAGGGGCTTGTAGCTCAGTTGGTTAGAGCGCGCGCTTGATAAGCGTGAGGTCGGAAGTTCAAGTCTTCCCAGGCCCACCACACTCATCGAGTGAGCATTCGTCTTCTGGTTACGGGGCCATAGCTCAGCTGGGAGAGCGCGTGCTTTGCAAGCATGAGGTCGTCGGTTCGATCCCGTCTGGCTCCACCAGATGGTTTGATCATCGACTGATCGTGCATCTAAATCGTCCGCGAAACATCACTTCGCACTTACTAGTCCGGATGGACAGTGAGCTGCGTGATTTCTGACATCGTAAAGAGGAGATCGATCCGAGTTGGATCGGGCAACAAGCAATTGTTGCGCGATACTTCATTATCTCCGGATCATTTCGGCGCTCGTGCGTCTTTCAATGTAGCTCACAAGGCTGCGTTTGAGAGACATGCGAGTTGTAAATGATCCTTTTAGCGAAGCTTGACCGCCTCGCTATCGGAACGATCTTACGAAGCAAGCTGGTCTTTCTAATCATTGTCCGGCTGTGAGAATAGCGTTCATCGAGGACGCGCGCCGCAAGGCAGTTCTTACAGACAACATTCTGCCGAGTGTGTGGACATTGATAATGAGAGCAATCAAGTGCCTTAAGGGTGTTCGGTGGATGCCTTGGCGCTGAGAGGCGATGAAGGACGTGCTACGCTGCGATAAGCCGTGGGGAGCTGCGAAGAAGCTTTGATCCATGGATTTCCGAATGGGGAAACCCACCTTCGATAGCCGGAACTCCAAGACCTTTGTCGAAAGACATTGGTGTGGGGTTCGATCAGAAATGAGAGATGCCTGGACCTTTAGATTTCGATCGAAGAGGTTTTGGATTTCCGGTTATCAAGAGAAGGTATGAGACTTCTGAATACATAGGAGGTTTCAAGCAAACCCAGGGAACTGAAACATCTAAGTACCTGGAGGAAAGGACATCAACAGAGACTCCGTTAGTAGTGGCGAGCGAACGCGGACCAGGCCAGTGATACATCAAAGACAATCGGAACCGGTCAGGAAAGCCGGGCCTTAGAGGGTGATAGCCCCGTACGAGTAATGCGATGATGTATCCACGAGTAAGGCGGGACACGTGAAATCCTGTCTGAACGCGGGGGGACCACCCTCCAAGCCTAAGTACTCCTCAGCGACCGATAGTGAACCAGTACCGTGAGGGAAAGGTGAAAAGCACCCCGACGAGGGGAGTGAAATAGACCTGAAACCGGACACCTACAAACAGATGGAGCCCAAGATACGTTCTGGGTGACATCGTACCTTTTGTATTATGGGCCAG
>NZ_SPVJ01000106.1:0-6047 GCF_004634465.1 Bradyrhizobium sp. MOS001 | reverse complement strand
AATGAGAACGCACGCGCGCTGATATCCATGATGGCCCGGAGCAAATGCTCCAATCAAAGGCCGGATACATTGATGCAAGACCACTCACCACCTGATCGACGAACCTCTTGCTACGCACGGCCGGACCATACATTGGGTCAGAAGCACCAGCCTGGACCTTAGCCGACGACTTCCGGTCTAGCGCCAGCTTCGGAAGTTCTCTCGTGGCGCCAAGGGGCGACATTGTCCGCGAGCGGCTGGCGCCAGAACAAATGTGAGATAGTTCATATCCGGCGCGTCGCCGACGTGTTGCCATTCCGATGTTTCCGGCGAAACTTCATTTCTTTCGCCACCGTGGCCGGTGCGTATCGCGCTACGGTTCGGGCTGTGCGGGAGGCGTTGAATGGTCAATATCAAAGTTCCTCTTAATCCAGTGCAGAAACGCGGCTTGTGGCCGCCCAAAGGCGGGCGCGAATATCCGGTCTTAGATACGGACGACTGGTGGAAAATTGCGGCGCGCGAGCACATAGATGCGTGGGCGTTAATCGAGTTCAATTTCCAAACGCACGTTCCTGAGGAGGTGAATTGGTATTTGCGAGAGCTCGTGGGTTGCCGCCACAGCCGTGACGGGGGGCGCAATTACGCGTTTATCGGGGCTGACCCGAAGCTGCGCAAAATCTATCTTCCCGCTGTGCCGCCGCCGCCCCCACCTGCACCCATACCTTGGCCCGACAAACTCAAGAAGCTCCAGTACGATGTGGAGCATTCGAACGATCCACAAAAGGAACGATTCCTCTGCATGCTCAAGGCGATGGAGAACCGCCGTGATGATCGCGTGATCTTTTGGTCCACCATAGCCCCGGGCCCCGAGTGGGTTGCTCCGCTTGGCGTTGAGGGAAGAGGGATTGGGAAAGCGTTGATCGATTCGCAGTGGCTCTATAAAAATATCAAGACTGTGCGGGATGTGGACCTTCTTCCGTATGGCAACGGGTTACCGAGAAGCGATACTTTCGTGATCAGCTTCCACAAGTATCTGTTTGAAACGGCTTCGCCTTCCATCGGCATACTGCGTGCGGCGAACGCAGAAATTGTCAAGACGCATGTCATGTTGGATCGTTGGGCGAACCAAAGCATGGGTGGAAGTGCGTCGATGCCGACGTGTTATCGCGCAATCAAAGAATTTATTCGCTTACAGGAGCAAAGTGATTACCCGTCTGTGATCAACTGCATCGTGACGACTGGCGCGTAACCAGTTCCCTGGGCGGCTGACTGCACCAATCCTCACCGCTTCAACGATTGCGGAGTCATCTGCTTCGGCGGCGTTAAGTCCACCGACACGCACCTCGCATTCGCAATTCATCACGTCAACAAAGAGATCATCGGCTGGCTGGAACCGGCGGCAAACAGCATCTCCAATTTGGTTTGATCACCTCGTCGGTGGGGCCGCTGGAGATGCAACGACACGTCGAGGTCGAGCGCTTTTTGGCGATCTTGAAGTTGATCACCAGTCAAATTTGGTCGGGGCCTGAATCGGCGGGTTGTAGCTCATCATATTGGGTACGCTGGAACGCGACCGATGTCTCAATTGGGTCAAAATGCGAAGAACTCAGAGTGAGCAAAGTCAGTCCGTTCTACCCCACCAAGCGGACCTCAATGAAAGGTGTTGCCACTTCGCTGATGGGCGAGAAGCGGACATTCCCGTTTGGAGCCTGAGTGTGCTAGCCTGAGGCACCATGCCCACACCTGCCGAAGCAGTAAGAACCTATATCTTGGCCAAGGACGGCAACCGACCGTTCTTGATGAGGCGGGCGTTCTCTGAAGACATTGCGCTCGAAATGGTGGTCAAGACCGACGCCATTTCGTTCCCCACCACGGCTTCCGGCTTGAACGCCGTGGAAGAAATTTTGGTGCGTCGTTTTGGTGTCGAATACGAGAACATCTACACGTTCTGCCTATCCCGGCCTTCCGAGACTGACCGAGCGCGCTTTCAGTGCCATTGGTTGGTGGGGATGTCCGCAAAGGCCAGCGGGCAAGCGCTGCGAGTTGGATGCGGACGTTACGACTGGCATTTCAATGAGCACGGAAAAGTGGTGAGGCTGGTGATCACCATTGAAGTCATGAAAGTCTTATCGGGCGCCGAACTCGATGGCGTGATGCGCTGGCTATCTTCGCTTCCCTATCCGTGGTGCAGTCCGTCTCAGGCTCTCCTGTCATTTCCTCCGCAGAACGACCTGCGCGAGGTTGAAGCCTACTTGAAGCAGGCTCAGTAATCTCGAACTATGATTGGCCAATAGGGTTGACGTCCCGAAGTTGAAGCTCGCCGTGTCGCCTTCGGATCAATCGCGTCACTATGGCCGCGTGCCGCTCCCTTCCGGTCTGCCCCTGTGAACGGAAATCGTCAGACTGCGCGGGCATGTCACCCGCGGGCTATAACCGGACCTGTTCACTCGATGACCTTGTCGGCGCTGGCCGAGAGTGCAGGAGAGACGGAAAGGCCCAGCTGCCTGGCCGTCTTCAAGTTGATGGACAGATCGAATTTGGTCACTTGGTAGAATGGAATATCGCCAGCTTTTGCTCCGCGGAAAATTGCGTCGATGTTGTTGGCCGCGCGCTTATACAATTCGACTAGATCAAAGGAGTAGGCCATTAGGCCCCCGGCTTCGACGGATTCGGTGAACGCGAAAATCGCCGGAAGTCTCGCGTCGGTCAGCAACTTGGCGATCAAAGCGCTGTTTTGAAAAGTTTCAGGGGAGTCGACCACCATGACTGCATTCGCGCCTTCGCCGGAAAGGCTCTCTACCGCTGCCCGCCAGTCATTTTCTTGAGCACCAACATCCAGTAGCGACACCGCGATAGGTAGGCCAGCCTCCTGGGCCGCTGCGGGGATAGGCGAATCCTTGACGAGCCCGCTGTATTGGATGTGAAGAGCGAGCAAGCCAAGTTTTGATATTGAAGGAAAGATTTCGCGCAGCAGTGCAATCCGCTTTCCATGAATTGATGGACCGGCGTCGATGCTGGCTCCCGTAAAATTTCCGCCCGGGCGAGCCAGACTTTCGGCAATCCCCAGTCGAACGGGGTCGGCAGTTATCGTTACGATTGGAATACGCGATGTCAGTTTTTTGAAGATGAGTGCGCCAGGACCACCGAGGAGAATGACGTCCGGGTTGCTGCTAACGATTTCCGTCGCCAAGGCCTCGAGGCCGGACGTGTTTTGCTCTCGTCCATAACTTTCGACTTTGAGGTTTTGTCCCTCGATCTGTCCCAACCGTCGCAGCTCGGCGAAGAGGGCTCGAGGATACCTTTTCCCGCTAAGCTCGTGCCAGTCCGCGCTCGGCTCTGACGGGACGAAAATAGCAAGAAGTTTCTTCTTGGCGCTCTCCGCCGCCGCAGCCAGCCGCGGCAATGCTACCGCACCACAAACGGCACCGAGAAAAGCACGCCGCCTCATGTTCGCCCCCTAGCCAGAGTCTAGGTCAACGCATTTTAGCGTCTAAAAGGCCATACTGAAAATCAAAGGTGGCTCTGCGATGTCCGGGTTGGGTCAAAAGCGTCGGTTTGACGCTCAGGGGCAAACTTCCGCTCTGCCGCCATCACCCGACATAGCTGCACCGCGTCAACGGAAGCGATGGGGCACGAGCGGAAGTGCCTAGCCGCTCCATATCGGCCGCCGTCGGTCATCCCTGAACGAACAGCTTACTTTTCTCTCGTCTCCGGCCTATTCTTGGTGTCCTTCTGCGATGAGCGCGTTTGGGAAGAAATGTGGTCTATCGGGCGGAGAAGACGGCCTTGCGCTATCTCTTCGAAGACTACGTATTGGACACGGACCAGCGCGAGCTGCGCTGCGGAGCCGTGCTGATTGCTACTGCGCCACAAACGTTTGACTTGCTCCTTTACCTCATTCGCAACAGGGAGCGGGTTGTCAGCAAGGACGACCTCCTCGGCGCTGTCTGGAGTGGTCGCATCGTCTCGGATGCCGCGCTCACGACGCGCATGAATGCTGCTCGCGGCGCAATTGGCGACACGGGCGAGAGACAGCGTCTGATAAGGACGATGCCCCGCAAGGGTTTCCGCTTTGTTGGCACAGTGCAGGAGGCGCAAAGGTCCACAACCGTCCCCCCTGGCCATGTGGCGCAGAACGATTATACGGCGCAGAGGTCGCTTTCACCACCTCGCCTTTCCATCGTTGTGTTGCCCTTCGTCAATCTCAGCAGCGCCCCCGAGCAGGACTACTTTGTCGATGGTGTGACCGGGAGCCTCACCACGGATTTATCACGCATCAGTGGCTCATTTGTCATCGGCCAACACACCGCGTTCACCTACAAAGGCAAATCGGTCGATGTCAGGCAGATCGGTCGTGAGTTGAATGTTCGCTACGCGCTTGAAGGCTCGGTGCAGCGTTGCGACAATCGTCTCCGGGTGAATGTTCAATTGATCGACGCGACGACGGGCAATCATTTGTGGGCCGACCGCTTCGACAAGCCCTTCGCCGATCTGCTCGATATGCAGGACGAAATCGTAGCCAGGATTGCGCGGACCTTAGACAACCAACTCATCGTGGCCGAGGCGCGTCGCGCGGCAAGAACGTTGAATCCCGATGCCATGGATCTCTATTTCCAGGGCCGCCATTCTTGCAATAGGGGGGTGACACTCGAGAATTTGACAGAAGCTCGCAATTCTTTTGAACGGGCTCTGGCGACTGATCCGCAAAATGTCGACGCCATGAGTTGGAGAGCGTTGGTCGAGACGGTGCTTGTCGCGGCGTTCTTGAAAGACAACGGGCCTCCGTATCTGGCAGCGGCAGAGACCATGGTGCTAAAGGCGCTCCGCCTCGCTCCGGACCATGCCTGGGCTCATTTCACCTTGGCCATGGTGCTCATCTATACGAACCGGACGGCCCAAGGCGTAGCTGAGTGCGAGCGAGCCTTGGCCCTGGATCGCAATTTGGCTGACGCTCACGAGATGATGGGTCAGGCCAAATTTTATATGGGTTGCGGTGCGGATACCGAGTTCCACGTCAACGAAGCACTGCGCCTTTCCCCTCGCGATATCTCCGCCTTCCGATGGATGAATACGGCGGGCTTTGCCAAGCTCCAGATCTCAGCAGACGCTGAAGCGGCCGCTTGGTGTGCCCGAGGAATCGAGGCCAACCGAAACTATCCGCTGCTGCATTTCGGGTACGCTGCAGCGCTCGCGCTTCTTGGGAGGCTGGACGAGGCGCAAGTGGCCGCCAAAACTGGACTTGCACTTGATCCAACATTTACGATCCGTCGCGTCAGAAACGTTCCAGTGCGCGGCAACGCGAATTTCGTTGCAGGAGCCAGGCGCTTGGTTAGGGGATTATACATCGCCGGAGTACCGGAGGGGTGATGCCGGCGATCAGTCTATCGCGTCACTATGGCCGCGTGCCGTTCTCTTCCGGTTTACCCCTGTGAACGGAAATCGTCGGACTGCACCGCCATGTCTCACACGGGCCAGGAGGCGACGTTCCCTGCTCGCCTCATAAGACCCGATATGACAGAGAGGCCACCATCTGAGGGCGGCCTCTGCTGCGTGCGTGAATTGGTCAGTTCTTGTACCCCATACTGCTACAGACCGCGTATTGATAGTTGGGGTTTGCACCTTGCGCCCATAACCCTTGTTTGCATTCCACGTACGTCCTGGCCTTGGCTGGCGCAAACGCCCTTATATCCGGGTCAAGCACTTTGGCATGCGCACCCGAGTAAAATATCTCTGTCGATGGAGTGTTCGGCCTCGTAGTTTTCTTCACGGCGTTGGCGGGTGCATTCGACAAGATGGCGACAGCTAAGCCCACAAGGAACAGCGAGGAAAATCTCATAGTAATGTCCTCCACAACTCCACCTCGAAGTGGGCGACTATTCAAGAGAGCTACAAGCAGTGGTGGCGTCGATTAAACATAACAACCTTATTCCCGAAGGGCAATGGACGGAGTTGCTCCAATGTCGCCTTCGGGTCTTGGGTGTGTGCAAACGGATAGGTCGGCACGCGGCCGTGGTCGCCAATCGTTGCAGGCGGCCGATGTCTCGCGTCGGAGCGTCCAATGACTGGCC
>NZ_SPVJ01000105.1:0-6175 GCF_004634465.1 Bradyrhizobium sp. MOS001 | reverse complement strand
GGCCAGTCATTGGACGCTCCGACGCGAGACATCGGCCGCCTGCAACGATTGGCGACCACGGCCGCGTGCCGACCTATCCGTTTGCACACACCCAAGACCCTTAGCGGACAATCTCCAAGTGGGATTGCTGGGTCGAAAAGCTATCTTTTTCCCAGGTCTTGCGCGAAACGCAGAAGGTAGCCGTCGGGGTCCTGCACCAAAAACTGCCTGTTGCCTCGCTCCTCACCGGCGATCCGATACCAAGCATCGTGACATTCCCTGAAGAGCGGCCATTGTGCCTTTTCCAAAGCATCGAGAAGTGGCGCGACGGAGCCGACAAAGATTTGGAAGTTGATACCGCGCCCCAGTGGTCGTTCTAAAGCACCAGTTTGCCAATGGCCGCTGTGCTGTCTGAGCATGACCTGCGCACCCTGAAACTCCAGGTACACAAATCGACTTTCAGGCCGCTGATAGGCGATACGGAAACCAAGGAGGTCGCACCAAAAGGTCGTGCTCTGCTTGAGGTCGAACACATCCATTTCAGGGACCAAGTGAGCAAAACCGCCAGTCGGTAATCTGTCTTCTGACACAGCCATAGCCTGCAACATCCTCACTCGTGTCGTGCTCGCAAAAGATCGACCCAATTCTGATGATGGGCAATTCTAACATATCTTCCCGTGTTGGGACTGTCTGATAGACAAGCGGCTGTCGAGGCGATGTCTGCTTTTGGCCCGTATGAGACCTGGCGAGGGGTACTAAAGATGTCCGCTCACTGGGGCTGACCGGAAGTCGTCTCGGGAGAACCAAACCGACGCGATTGACCCAACTCGGACATTGGTCCTGGCCGGACACCAGCCCACGATGCTGCTATGATGGACATCTAGCTTCCCGAGCCCGGGGGTGCGTCTTGAGCAGCGAGCCCGTCGAGCGGCGACTGACGGCTATCCTGGCGGCGGATGTCGCCGGTTATAGCCGCTTGATTGGTGCCGACGAGGAAGGCACGCTGGCGCAACTGAAGGCTTTTAGAAAAGCGCTTGTCGACCCCACAATCGCCAAACATCGCGGCCGCATCGTCAAGACCACTGGCGACGGTATGCTGGTCGAATTTGCCAGTGCCGTCGATGCAACGCGATGCGCCATCGAAGTTCAGCGCGGCATGGCTGACGAGAACACGGAGATACCCCAGGCCGAGCGGATCGAGTTCCGCATCGGCATCCATCTGGGAGACGTCATCATCGACGACAACGATATCTTCGGCGATGGCGTCAATATTGCAGCGCGGCTCGAAAGCATCGCTGTGCCGGGAGGCATTTCGATCTCTCGTGCTGTTCACGATCAGGTCCGTGACCGGATCAATGTGTGTTTTGACGACAAGGGCGAGATCGCGCTGAAGAACATCGCGCGACCGGTGCAAGTGTTCGCGGTTTCTGGCGCGAAGGAATCGAAAACGACAGTTTCGCCAGAATCGAAGCCAGCCCTTGCCCTTCCTGATAAGCCCTCCATCGCTGTTCTGTCATTCACCAACATGAGCGGTGATCCGGAACAGGACTACTTTGCTGATGGAATGGCCGAAGACGTCATCACGGCGCTGTCTCATTTCAAGGCGCTGTTCGTCATCGCCCGCAATTCGAGCTTCACTTACAAGGGGCGCGCCGTCGACGTGAAGCAGATTGGACGCGAGCTTGGGGTGCGCTACGTGCTGGAAGGCAGCGTTCGCAAAGTGGCAAACCGAGTGCGCATCACAGGACAGCTCGTCGATAGCGCCACCGGAGCCCATCTTTGGGCAGATCGGTTTGATGGTGGCCTCGGCGACATCTTCGCTCTGCAGGACCAGGTGACCGAGAGCGTTGTCGGGGCGATCGCGCCAGCGGTGGAAAAAGCCGAGATCGAGCGTGCCAAGCGCAAGCCGACCGAGAGTCTCGACGCCTATGCCCTCTACTTGCGCGGTTTGGCCGGATTTTATCAGTTTGCCAACCGGCAAGCTAACGACGAGGCATTGCGCCTGTTCAACAGTGCGATTGAGCTCGACCCAGACTTTGCGTCCGCCTACGGTCGTGCCGCCTCTTGCCACGTCTATGCAAAGGGCGAAGGCTGGATTTCAAACACAGCGAACGAGATTGCCGAAGTGACGAGGCTCGCTCGGCGGGCGGTCGAGTTGGGCAAGGACGACGCGATCGCGCTCGCCGCGAGCGGGTGGGCGTTAGCGTATGTTGTTCGCGATCTCGGGGTAGGCGCCGCCTTAATCGATCGCGCGCTTGTGCTCAATTCCAATTCTGCCGACGCATGGTATTGCGGCGGCTGGGTGAAACTCTGGCTCGGTGAACCGGAACTGGCGATCGAGCGCTTCGCGCATGCCATGCGTCTGAACCCACTTGATCCGTGGGCGATGGCAATGCGAAGCGGGACCGCGCATGCACATTTCTTCCTGGGCCGCTATGACGAGGCAGCATCGTGGGCGGCAATGGCATTGCAGGACAAACCGGACCATCAAGCGGGATTACGCATCGACGCCGCAAGCAACGCAATGGCCGGACGGCCGGAGCAGGCACGTAAGGCAGTGGCTCGGCTGCGGCAACTAAATCCCGCGCTACATGTTTCCACTCTCAAACACGTGCTGGGCCCTTATCGGCGTGCCGAAGACGTCTCGCGATATGAAGAAGGATTGCGGCAAGCCGGGATGCCCGAGTGACCGTCGCAGCCAAGGATTTCGCCCGTGGCGACGAGGTGGACGAATAGAGATGCCGTTTGCTGCAGTGCATGAGTCTGCTTGTGGCCCGAAGCCGAAACTCGCCCGAACACGTGTCATGTCGGCTGTCGGAGGTAAACCAGACGCCTAAGCAGCTTGGCGTCTACCGCCGCTTCTGACCCGTCTCCGACATCACCCCTCTGGCACCCCGGCCATGCGCATGCCCTCACAGAAGCGCTCGCGTCCAGCGAGGTAAGTCGGATGGTCGCTCGGCACGTTGGCGCGGAAGCGGGAGATAGTGAAAGTCGGGTCGAGCGCAAGCCCTGCTTGGGCCGCGGATCGCGCCTCATCAAGCTGACCGAGGTGCGCTAGCGCGGTGGCAAGATAGATGTGCGCGCGTGGATGATTTCGGTTGATCTCGACCGAGCGACGGAACCGTGCGACCGCCTCCTGATCGGCGCCGAGCTGCAGCTTGGCGAAGCCCGCGAACATCATCCAAACAAAAGCCTCCGTATCACGAGGACTGAGGCGGAGTGCCTCTTGGACATGGGCCTCAGTCTCCTCGCCGCGACCGAGAAGATACTTGGCGCGACCAATGTAGGCGTGCGCATTAGCTAGGTTTCGATCCAGCGCCAATGCCTGCTCGCATTCAGCAATGCCTTGGGCCGCGCGGTTTGTGAACATTTTGATGTTTCCGAGAAGCCAGTGGGCGCGTGCGTGCTGGGGGGCCAGGGACAGAGCCTTGATCAAGGCCGTCTCAGCCGCTGCGAGACGCGCGGCCCGCTCAACGGTCAAAGCCATGCCAACAGCTGCCGCATCAACAACTGCCAATCCGACCAGCGCTTCGACATTTTTGGGATCGAGCGCCAAGGCGCGTTCAAAAAAGCTGCGCGATTGCGCAAGATACTCGGAAGTCCTTCCCTTGTTTAAGCAAGCCATGCCCTGGAAAATAAAATCCATCGCATCGGGATGCAGCGAACGCTCCGCCCGCCGCGCCTCAGCTTCAACAAGTTGAGTATTTAGCGTGTTGGCGAGCCTCGATACGATTTCGTCCTGCATATCGAATAGATCAGCGACTGGCTTATCGAACCGTTCGGCCCACAGGTGTTTGCCAGTCTCGGCGTCGATCAGCTGAACATTCACGCGAAGCCGGTTGCCACCACGCTGCACCGAGCCCTCCAGTACGTAGCGGACGTTTAACTCGCGCCCGATCTGCTTGAGATCAACCGCTTTGCCTTTGAACGTAAATGCGGTGTGTCGGCCAATCACGAATGAGCCATTGATGCGCGACAAGTCTGTGGTCAGGCTCTCGGTCACGCCGTCAACGAAATAGTCTTGCTCGGGATCGCCACCAATATTCGCAAACGGCAGCACCACCATGGACAGACGCGGCGCTGAAAGCGAGCTTGGCGTCGTGCTGCCGACCTTTGTCACCGGGCTAAGTCCCTCTCGGGCCACGGCATAGGCTCGGATCGGACGAGCAATATTCTTGAGGTTCTGCTCGCCCAGATCGGTGAACTCAACCCCGACCTTGCCTCGGACTTGATCGTAGGCAGAAGACGAGATGCAGATGCCGCCGGGTTCTGCGATGCTCTCAAGTCTCGCCGCGACGTTGACGCCATCTCCAAAGATGTCATGGGGCTCGACAATTACGTCGCCGATATTGACGCCCACGCGCAAAGCAATGCGTCTGTCTTCCGCGTCACCAATTGTAAGTTCCTTGATGCGGGTTTGAAACTGAACAGCAGCCCGAACCGCTTGGACCGCACTCGGAAAGTCCGCCAAGAACCCGTCTCCGGTGTTCTTCACCACGCGGCCACCGTGCTCGGCGATACTCGGTTCAACAGCGTCCGCTAGGAGTGCCGTCAGTTTGGCATGCGTCGTTTCTTCGTCATGGTGCATGAGCCGCGAATAGCCAGCCACGTCGGCGGCCAATATCGCCGACAACCTGCGCTCGACCCGGACCGGCCGCTCTTCTGCCATGGCACGCTATCCAACCCACAGCACACTGTATGACGGATCAGACGGCAGTGCCAAGCACGCCTTGACGGGATGCCAGGGGTTGATGTCGGCTCTTGGCCCATCAGCGAAGTGGCGAGACCTTTCATTGAGGTCCGCTTGGTGGGGTAGAGCGCACTGACTTTGCCCGCTCTGCGTTCTTCGCATTTTGATCCGTAGCGGACATTCCCATCGGGACGATGGGAGACCGAAATCACGCCGTTGCTGCCAGATCGTTAGCAACGACCGCCAATATTTCGGCGGCGTGTGAACTCGCAATAAAGTGCCCGCCATCAGCGACTTCGTGCCATACCGCTCCAGGCATCCGCTCACCCAGCGGTTTGTTTACTGCGTAAGGCACAAACGTATCGGCGCCGCCTTGCCACAGATGAACCGGCCTATGGATCGCCGTGACGTCGAATGGCCACTGTTGGTAGAGCATCTGCGCATCGGTCACGAGACCGTCAACGCCTTGCCGGAAGCACTCGCGTCCGGACTCCACGATGGCACTCAGCACATCGTCATCAGCAAGCGCCGCGAGGTCAGCGGGGCAGCTCGCCTTCAGCAATGCCTTCTTGTACTGCTCCGGAAACCGCGTCGCAGCGAGATCAATCAGGTCATACATCAGCTGGAAACCCGGCCGGAAATGCAGTGCAAGGAACCCACCCATGGCGTCGGTCGAGGACAGATCCTTCGCTGCCCAATTCGTACCGAATGCGCCGTAGGATCCGGGAGCGATGCTGGTAACGTGTATCAGCTTCGCGGGATCGAGGTACGCCGCTGCCGCGAGCGCCCAAGGACCACCCTCAGACCAGCCTGTGACCGCAAAGCGATCGGTCTCAAAAGCGTTGGCAATCGCTTCCAGGTCTGCGGCCCAGCCTGCGAAGGTGCGACCGTGTTGAGGATCTGATTTGCCTTGGCCTGGACGGTCCACGCACACAAATCTCAAACCAAGATTGAGCGCGTGAGACGCAAAAACCTTGGCTTCCAGCCGGCTCGATGGTCCGCCATGATTGTGAAGCACGAGCGGACCGTTCGGGTCGCCGACCTGAAGGTAAGCTAGCGATCGACCGCCGATCTGGACTGCACCTTCGCCAGGACACGCAGCGTTGCTTGAATGTCTCAAATACATGCCCTCCGTCGGGCCTCGATGACTCGTCGATCTCGCGGAGCCTTTGTCTCAGCGAACCATCTCTTTCTGGAATTTCTTGATCGTGGGCTGCAACAACGGCCACCATGGTCACATGGCTGTCGGATGTCTGCAACTGGCCGATTTTGTTGCAAAAGTCGGCTGTAACCGACGGATGTCTTTCGGCCATTCGAAGGCCGACCGGCTTTGATCCGCCGACCCGAATGCTCTCAACGCAACTCCTACGCTACGCGATGCGCAATGCATGACCGGGTGGTGGTCGCGCAACGAACGACGCGAGGCGCCTCAGATTTTGAGCGATGGCAGCCAGAACAAACTCGTCCTGGGCGCCCCGTGGGCCACGAAGCCGAAGCCGACCAAGC
>NZ_SPVJ01000104.1:0-6465 GCF_004634465.1 Bradyrhizobium sp. MOS001 | reverse complement strand
GGATCGTCAACGGCCATCCAAACAGCAACATCGATGAGCTGCTTCCGTGGGCCTATTGCCGTCACGACCTCAAAGCCGTGGCCTGAGAACGACGCTTACCATCAAGCGCAGAATTGCTTGCATGAGGCTGAAAGGGCGACACGTGAGGTGGACAGGGAGGCGTGGCTGAAGCTTGGGGAAGAATGGATGGAGATGGCGCGCAAGGCGCGACGACAAGGGCCCTCCAAACACTAGGGCATCGATCCCGGGCTCAGCACCTCGTATTCAAAGGCTACGCCCTCCGGATCGTTCTCATCGAGCCAGACCTTGGCAGCTTCCTCAGTCGCGAACACCATCAAGCTCTTTGCCCTGGTCGTAGATCCAGACGGTCATTGATCCCTCTTCAGCTTGAGCCGGCCCCAATGGGGTGCTTTCCCCTTCGGATTCAACTCGGGGATATAGTGGCGGTTCAATGCCCGCATGACCCCGATCCGGGCAAACATCGTCGGGCCGCCACCTTCCGCCACCAGGATCAAGGCCTCCATCGCCGCTTGCCACTTCGGCGCCTCGTGCTCCTTCTTCGGCAGGGCGGCGATGTACTCGCCGGCATCCATCAGCGTTCCCAGTTCGCGGCCTTCGACCACAATCGGCTCCTCGAAAGGCCGCCCCCAGCCCTTGATCATTGCTTGTTTCGGTACCCCATGATCGCGAGATGCGGATTGCCCCGCTCGAAGTCTGGCCGAACGTCGGCGCCCCGTCCACCGCAGCCGCGGCAGACAAACCGCGGCTTCCGTCACCGTCCATTTGGCGTTCCCGGCGCGGGTCTTACGCGCCGCCGCAGCACGAGTTATGTGCTGCGCCCAATAAAAGGCCGCAGCGGCGGACCACTGCGGCCAGCCGGGTAAAATGAAAACGTGAAATATGGAGCCAGCCCCGGCGGAAGTAGCCTATCGCTACTCCGCTGGTGGCAATGTCGGCAATGTTACACTTGGGAAAAAAATTAACCGTCAGTTTGGCTGACCGAGGCGAGAAACTCGCCGACGGGGCTGGCGGACCGCGAGCTCTCGGCCTCGGTCAAGTGCAGGGCCGCCGCCATCGCACAACGATAGTCTGCACCTGATCGCGCAATGTGAGCGTTAAAACAATATCGGAATTCGGCGGCTTTCCCAAGCTCAGCGCTTCTCATGTAGCGCACCAACAGCGCACTTCACTTCCCTCGCAATCTTCACGGCGACTTGCAAACGCTTAGGAGACTCGTTGCCCAACGACGATTTCAATCGCCAGATTTCTACCTGCCATTCAAGCTCAGGCGCCAACTAGCGACAGCCATCGCGCAGGAAGCTGGCAGGCTAGCGTGAGCAATGACGCTATCGATCAGGGAGCGTGATTGATCACAGCAAGGACCCCGTCGACGAAAGCCTGGCATTCGGCGTGGGTCTTGAATGTGCCCTTATATTTACCGAACAGAAAGACGGTTCGTCCGTGGCCCTTCCCGAAGAAGTATTGGCCGACGTGCTTGCCAGATTCGTCTTTGAGCTCAATGCAATCGATGTTTTGCGCTACCTTGAGGTCGGTCGCGGGAAGTTTGATTTTCACAAAGTGTCTCCGCGGGATTGGACCGCCGCCTAGGTTAGCGCGCCAATGCGCGGAAGCCCGACAGCAGATCTTGGCTGGGCGGCAGCAACCGTACGTGGGTCCCGCTCTCGTGCAACTCAAGCCAGCCCTTCTCAACTGCGTGCTTGATGCCGACGCCGAACTCCGGCCCGGTGGCACCGAGCTTGTACAGAAAAGGCGCGTTGAGCTTTTCGATGTGAATGCGACCGTCCTGGACGGCTTCGATGCCCGCGGCGATCTCGACGAGCTTTCGCGCGGCGGCTTCTGGATCTGTGTAGAGCCGGCTCTCGGCGTGCTTCATCGGTAAATCTTTCCTGCTTGCGCGGCGTAGATGTGGGCGCGATGCGGGTAGCTCTCCACCGGCTTCCAGCTATCGAATACGGTCCCGCAGACGCAGCGCATCAGCGTGTTTCTGATCTCGCTGTCGAGCTTCTCGCCACGTGCGCGCTTGGCCTTCATTTCGGCGCGCCAGTCGCGATCGTTGCGCCATTCGGCGAAGGCGCTGTCGGGGATGCACGGCAGTAGCTCCGACCACGCGGACTCGAACTCCTCGCGCGCGGCTTCGAAGGTCTCGGCCGTTCCGTTGCGGTGCTGGCCCGGCTCTAGACCGGGATAAAATCCGCACGGCCAGCCCCACTGATCGGCGGCTGTCGGCACTCCAGCGCGGGAGCCGATCGTGCCTACACGGACGTCGCCGAAATAGATCTGCCAAGTCTTCTGGTGGGTATTGTCGCTCCGGCGACGGGTGAGGGCGGCGTCGTTGGTCATGACGGAGCATAGGCGCTAGCCGGACGCCGAGCCAGCCGCTGGGACTTGCGGGTCAAGCTCCGTCGATCACAATGGATTGGTCAATAGAGCGTTTGGCTCTTGCATGTCGCCAAGGGTGCCGACCGTACTCGGAATGTCGGAACGGCGGCCTTCCGGATGAGTTGCCCTTAACGCCAAACTAGGGCCTTCGCTATGGATTTTCGGAAAATTACCTTGGCCATCATCGCGATCTTAGCTTGCGACTCTGCCGCACTTGCGGGGGGTGGGCGTGAAGCTGGAGTGGCTGGGGCAAACCCTCCTGGTGGTGCGAAGCACCGCCTCTTCATCATCCGCCGCCCGCTTCCAATACAGGGGCCCGCGTCTAACGGCACCGTAGGCACCGGTCCGCCAAACGCGTCAAGCTCCATGATCAACTCGCGGATCGACAGCAAGTGGTAGAACGCGGGCTCATTGCGAAAATCGTAGTGCGATCTTCCTTCTTCTATGTGCATCGTACACGAAACGGCCCCACGGAAGGCCTTGCTCTGCGCACGTTTGCATCGCGCAGCTCCTTTAGCTTTTCACCACACCAGCAGATAAACGGCGGCCCCGCCGCCCTAGGTCGCGCCCCCGCAGTCCGCACTGCCGCGCTTCTTTATGATCGTGTAGCGGGCTTCCACGGACGCCTGGCTGCGGCCCAGCGCTTCCGCAATTGTGCTGAACGATGTTCCACTCTCGCGCATCTGCAAGATCTTGGTTTCGTCCTCTGAAGTCCAACTCGCAGAACTTTTGGTTGCTGAAGTGCGGGCCATGCAAATTCCTCGATCGAGCAATGTTCTGATTTTTCCGGATATCGTGGACCTAAATGTGGCGCAGCTCGCTCACCCCTGGGGGCGCGCAAGCATCTCCAGCGGCTTAGGTTCGCCCGCTGTCGTGCCGAGCGGCGGTATCGAGGAATGGTCCTCTGACGACGCGAAGGCCACAGCGAATTCAATCGCTGCGGCCCGCGCCAGGTCAAAAAAGAACGGGGTGAAAAAGATCTAAGTGAAATATGCAGCCAGCCCCACGCTGGCGTATATGGCCCCGGCTTTTCTCGCGCAAACCAAAACGGATATTTCCCTTAATAGACCGAAGAACTGTTGTGCAAACGACACTTCCGTGCACGGAATGAGAAGTCAGTGCATCCCGTGCGCCGATCAGCCGGACATAGGTCTAAAGCTTTCCTGCCTGCTCGGCGTAGATGTGGGCGATGCGGGTAGTTCTCCACCGGCTTCCAGCTGTCGAATGTGGTCCCGCAGACGCAGCGCATCACCCGAGATCAAGGGCACGCGAAATTTTCCACTGCGCGCGAACTGCGCTTAGGCCGCGGCCGATTGATTGGAGGGCGCGCTGCAGATTGGCTTGAGCGACGAAGTTTAGTAATTTGTTGGCTGGCGACTTTGCCGAAGCGCTGCATGTCTCGATGTATTGGGGAGAGGTTCTTCATGAGAAATTTGATCGGCGTAGCGCTCATCGCTAGCTCCATGTCATTGGCGCTGATGGCAGCGCCGGCGACGTCGGCCGCAGCGCAACAAATCGTCAGTCAAGGAACAGGATGTTGCGGGACTGTCGATTTTACCCCGCGTCGCCGGCACATTGGGCGCCACCGAAGTATCGATCGGTCCTACGTTGGATTCTACTATCGCCCCTATCAGGTTCGCTCCTGCGCGTACGTGCAGCCGTACGGCCCTCAGTCATATCCATGCCATGGGCCGGTGCCGTACGCGTACGGATTCAAGTATGGTCCGCTGTGGTGGTGAAGGCGGAAGCTTGTCCATCCCCATTGATCGGCACGCCTGCGCGCGGGCCGATGGTCCCGACGCTGACATCGGTGAAGTAGCAAGTCTCCTCGTGCGGATTGTCACAGCGGCGACGGGTGAGGGCGGCGTCGTTGGTCATGACGAGAGGCGCTAGCCGGACGCCGAGCTATCCGCTGGATATCGCGGGCAGCGTCAGCGTCGATCGTAACGGATTGGTCAATGGGGCTGCGACGGGAGCTTTATCCGTAAAACCCGACGAAGAACCGAATGGCAAAAAAGGCCCCTGTGGCCGCGGCAGCGGTCACGGCTATCGCGAAGGTCATTCTCAGGCTCTCACTCATGGGTTCTCGCAGGAAGCGGCCCCCGCAGGGCAACGCGGAGGCCGCTGTTGGGACGCTGCCTCAGGGCGGGGATAGGGCCTGAAGCAGTACAGTAATGTTAGTGGGTCAGAGAGGTTCCTAAGCGCCACATAGCCCGAGCGGGCGGTGGATTGACATCGTTGACTTAGGACCGCCCAAACTCAAGCTGGGGCAGCACCTCGGCCGCGCCTTTATGACGGTTTTCCGGGCCAGTATTTCGAGTTGGTCGAAATCCAGTTCTTGGCGTCAGCTTCCGTCGCAAAGTCCCCAATGTGGGAAATCGGACCAACACCGGTTGTCACGGCGACAAACCAGCGACCGTCTTTTGCTATTTGAGGGTCGAAGCTGGGCGGGGGCTTTGGGACCCCCGCCGCTTTTTGGGTTGGTCGATCGTCGGTCATTTCTTCTTCAGATCAGGGCATGGCCGGATCAGCTAGTTAAATCGCAGCAACACGACGGGAGCCGCTAGCTGCGCTCTGCTTTCTTGCACGGCGAGCCGTCAGATCCACAGCCAGCCCGTTAGGCCCGCTAGCACGATCACTTCGACTTCGCCTTCAGCCCGAGCTCGACCAGGCGGCGGATGGATTCGGAAAGTGTCGGTTTATCAGACTGCTTCTCAGCCCAACTAACGATGGCTGCTCGGGTGGCAGGATCAGCTCGAAATCCCATGAGAGGAGTGATGCCCGTACGGGGCCGACCCATGACTTTTTGTTTAACAGGGCTTGCCTTCTTCATACTTTCTGTATAACACTAAAAGCAAGCCGAGGGGAAGCAGCAACTTCCGCCCCGGCTCTAACCCCAGCCAAGGAGTAACCCATGGCCAAAGCTAAGAAGCACAATACCACAACGGACCCGGTGTACGCCGCGATCGAGAAGCACAAGAAAGCAATGAGGGAGCTCCACGTAGCCCTCAGGCCGGTCGCCCGCAACAACGGCGACCGCGATCCTAAGAAGGCCAACAAGTACGGCGACCGCGAATGGGACGCCCGCGACGATCTGGCCGAGACCGTCCCGACAACCCTGCAAGGTCTTCTGACGTTGTTGACCTATATCAACGGAGTGACACGGGGAGAGTTGTCCCCGTCTGGCAGGCCGGACAATGCCTTCGAGACGTCCGACAACCTCATGGACGTTCTCGCCGGTGCCGAGAAGCTTTTGGCCGAGCAAATCGGGAGGCATGCATGAGTGATCATCAACGGCACCTCGAAGGTATCGACCGAAGCCTTGCCGACATTCAGGTCATGGGCCACATCGCAATCCGAGCCGCGCAGAATCTCCGGCTTTGCAAGGACGATTCCGATCACTATCTCCTGCCGGAGCAGGAGGCGTCGATACTGTTGTTCGGCGTTCACGACCTCTTGGACCGGATCGAGAAACTGAGAGCGAACCTCGATCCTGTCGAGGCTGCCGCCGAGCCTGCGAAGGCCGCCGAGACGGATGCGGGGACCCTCGCGGACACCTCCGACGACCGGACCCCGCACGAGATCGTCAGCGGCATGATGAACAAGAGCGACATCGACTGGGCTCTCCACCAGATCGAGCAGATGGTCATCATCGCGCGGCGATCGACCTGGGGGCAGAAGCCGAGCACCGATCTGGCCTATATCCTCATGCCGCGCGGGGACGTCCAATCCTTGGAGTACAGCCTCGGCGACATCCTGGATAAGGTGACCGCGCTTAAGGATGAATGGGCCAGCGAGCCCAACGTTGCGGGCGGCGACTAGGCCGCCGAGCCAATGCAAAAACACCAAAGCCCGGCCTCGCGCCGGGCTTTTTCATGGGGGAGGTCGAAGGCAACTATTGTGCGGATCTGCTCCGCGACAAACCGGGAGATTCCGGCGGGTTTATCGCGGCACGGAGGCGGGCGGTGACCTTGCCCCCAAGTTTTATCCAGTCCTGAGTTCGCCCCGGCTGTTGGATTTGCCCGGTTGGACGGTGGCAGCGGCGGGAGCCGGCGCGGAGCCCTC
>NZ_SPVJ01000103.1:0-6576 GCF_004634465.1 Bradyrhizobium sp. MOS001 | reverse complement strand
CCCGATGATCTGCTCTTCCGAAAAGCGGCTGCGCTTCATGCTCTGGTCCTTGTCGTGGGCCAGAACGAACTTCAAACTGGATTAAACCCGCGGGGCAAGGTCAAAAAATCCCGCCGACTGTTAGCCGGCGGGAGTTGACTTGAAGGTTTAGCGACCGGGCTCCGATCGCAGGTGAGATCCTGATAACGGAGTTAGACTTCACCGTGGCAGGCGCTGTTCAGCCGCGCCAGCGTGCGACAGACGGCCCTTATTTGCCCTTCCCTTCGCGTCGATTTTCAGCCGCGCTGGGTGGCAGCCCGCTTCCATGGCGCGATAAAAACGCTGGAATCTCCGGTTTTGTCGCGGTGGAATATCCTGCCCGTCGGCCTCCATGAAAAAGCCCGGCGCGGGGCCGGGCTTTTCGTTGATTGGCCAGCGCCCGCAAGCCGGGCGATCAGAATGACACTCGCTCAAGAACCGCCTGCATTGGGTCAGTGGGCGATTGGGGCGAATGACATTCGCAAATGATGTTCTGAAATCCGCCTCTGCCAATAAGGTTGAGGCTTCCGCCTTCCCTGAATATCCCCGCTGCCCGATCAAAAGATAGTTGGCTGATTTGAACATCAGCAGACAGGTCGTATCCATTCTGACTATAGCTGCCGAAAAGCATGAAATCGCTGTTGCCACCAAACAGCTTACCGTTGGCTAGTGTTATTAAACCCAAAATAGTCTCGCCATCCGATTTCGAGAAGCGAGCTTTGTAAAAGCCATCTAGCACGCGTACCTCCCCCCGCATTTTTATTGTGGTAGCGATATGGTGGCCAAACCCGGAACGCGCAAGCTAGTGGCCTGTTCCTCATCTGCGGGTGGCCCATCTCAGCCAGTACCCCTAATGAGACACCGTCCCCATTATCCGCGGCGCTAGGTTGGTGGCCGCCACTCTGTGCCGCTCCATGCGCGCGAGCTGGTCGATATCGTGATGATGATAATGCGCGCGCCTGTTTTCCACATCCCCGACCGGCAGTAGCCCGCGCGCGTTCTGAGCCACCACTAATCGACAATTTGACTCTGGCTTGCGCCGCGTTTCGATGGCGACATGCCCCGCCCTGCCCGCCGCCATACGCCCACACACACCGACGGCCGGCCGGTCAAGATCACCTTCGGCGAGATGCGAGAGATGGGCGTGCGCGACATCCTGGTCTATGGCCATTGTGGTCATCATGTCGCTCTGGACGCTGACCTTTGGCCTGACCGCGTAAGGCTCTCCGATCTCGAGCCGCGGTTCGTCTGTCGCGGTTGCGGTAGTCGCGGCGCCGAGGTTCGGCCAGACTTCGACCGAGGCAACCCGCAGCTCGCAATCATGGGGTACCGAAACACGCAATGACCAAGGGTTGGGGGCGGCCGTTCGAGGAGCCAATCGAGGTCGGCGGCCGCAAGCTGGTGACGTTACTCGATGCGACCAAGGCAAAGAGCTGATGGTGATCGCTACTGAGGAAGTTACCAAGGTCTGGTTCGATGAAAACGATCCAGAGGGCGTGGCCTTCGAGTACGATGTGGTGGGCTTGCCAGCCTCAACCCTGTGACGCGTGGTCCAATGGGAAAAACCGCAGCGTGGTTCCAGCCCCCACTGCGGCATTCCCGGATAACTACAAATTGGTTGGTACTCAAATCTCGCCGGTGTTCTCTCAGTAGAACACCCCGTTCCGAAAATGGAGTCCGGAGAACTACCGGAGTCCGCTGTTTTATCCATTGTCGTTAAGGGGCGAACATGGCACGGACTTGCCTTCCAGCCCCGATGCTCCCGGCTGCCGGTCCAATTGCGGATTAGAGCGCCGGGAGTGCTAGGCCCGCCAGCGTGAACCGGCGGGCCTTGTCAGCGCCGCCGAGTTCGCTCAATTTCGCGGGTCGCCCAGGTCGCAAAGATCATCGCGAACCGGAAGCGAGCACGACCGACATTCGTGTCAAATCTGAAGCTGTGGGCGGCCGTGCTCGGCGCGCTGTTCGTGATCGTGTTGATCTGGCTGGCTCTCGATGTCGCTGGCCGGTCCGCCGCGCTCTGACGGCGACTAGATTGCGATCGGAGGGGCGCTGGTGGTGACCGGCTGCAAGTAGCAAGCTTTTCCACACCGCGATGCACGGTAGCTCGCGCGCGTTCCCGGCTGGCGCCTTCCAGATTTCAACAACTGCTCAAATCTCATGTGAGATCTGACGCAGGCGCTTGAGGAGCCGCCAGACTTGCGTCCAGGACCATCTGCCTCGCCCGGTTGGCGTAGGAACGCGGGTCTCGTTGAGTTTCTTTGCAAGCGCCCCCAAGGACGTGGCACCGGACTTCTGGAGAGCTTTGATAACCGGGGCTAGTTCGGCTGCCCGCGCGTTCGCGCGGGCCTCCTGAACCGTTCTGGGTGTCGCTCGCTTCAAATGGCTACTCAGTCCTGTCGCTTGGCATGTGGTGTCTACTAGCCATTTGTACGACAATCGGCTCGCCACCTGGGCGGGCCACTCTGGCAGTCGTGGGAAAGTACCGCAATAGAGAGGCCCATCAACGTGAACTGGCGGTCAGCGCTTCGCTGCGTTGCCAGCTAATTCCATCGCGAGATCTAGGGCTGCGATTCCAATTTGGTCGGTCGGACGAGATCGACAGCGCTGGTCCATCCAAGCAATTATCGCTGTAAAATCACCGCCTCCGACGATTTCTCTATCGCCGCTAACATTCAGGCCACTGATGAAACCTACAACCCAGGATTCGAAAGCGCCCTTTACTACCGCATTCTTGGTTCTGTTCGTCCAAGCCGAGCACGACTGCGAGCCGGCACCCACGATGGTGGCCCCGGCGCGGAGCGGATTGGTTGGCAGTATTAGCAAGGCGACGACCGCCAACACCCTCATCATCAAAACCGGTAAGCTGGATGTAGAAGACCAGCCTACCGATCAAGATCGCTCTTGTCAGCCGCAGTGAGACACCCTCGCCCTGTCCGCCGCCACACGCCTACCTATGCCGACGGCCCGCCGGTCAAGATCACCATGGCCGAGATGCGCGAAATCGGAGTGCGCGGCGTCCTGGTGTATTGCGCCGACTACCGATGCAGCCACAGCGTTGCCCTGACCACTGGCCCGATGAGGTGCGCGTGTCCGACATCGAGCCGCGCTTCGTATGCAAATCCTGCGGACAGCGCGGCGCAGATGTCCGGCCGGACTTCAATTGGGAGGGGCCGCCCGTCGCGGCCATGGGATATCGATAGCGGGGCAGTGACGGCCCCGGCCGAGGGTCAGGTGGGTGGCCGGGGCCGTTTGGAGGCTTGGACCGGAGGCCAAGCGACTGCGAGATTGCTCACAGCTCGGAGCGCCGTTCTGTTCGTTTCCGCACATTGGCGATACCGTTCCCCACAGGAACAGCAAACATTGCGCAGCGAATGACCGAACGAGGCTGGGGGCGGCCTTTCGAGGAGCCGAAAGGTAGACGGCCGCAAGCTGGTCACGTTGCGCGATCCCGGCGAGTACATCATCGCGCTAGCGCAATGCTCTCTCGCGCGCCGCAGTCAGATCTGCCTTTATCTGCGCAGCATTTGTCGGCTCTCGAATTGGGGGTGGCTCATTGAGGTCCCGCGCCCATGGCGCGCCTGATCGAACCGTTGATGTCGCTGGATCAGAAGTCGCGCAAGCAGAGACGAGTGGACCAACAACGGCCACCAACAGCGCCTGCCATATCGTCGCCTGGATGCCCACGGCTCACCTAACGGAGATCCACCCGAACCGGCCGTCAAATCATGGTTCATGATTGGTTAATTTTCGGGAAACAGCCCGCCAGCGCGAAATCACGGACGCGCTGCAGCCACCGCCGCAACTGTTCCAAGGCAAGCGACGTTTAAAAAATCCGGCCGACCTTGCGAGCCGGCGGGAAGTTTGGACTGTAGATTACGATCGGTGTCGCCAATCTCGATTAGGTCGCGCCAGCAAAGCGCTCGTTCTGCAACGACCGCTTATTTCTTCAAACACAAGCCCACCGTCGGCGAGGTCCCGCACTTCGGGCCGTCCGCCGCTCCCCCGGTTGGGCAGAACACGGACACCAGCGTTTCGTTGCTGTCGCAATTGACCGCGCCATCAGCCTGTACCGCGCGGATATTGATCGACGCGGGGTCGCCCTTCGGGCCCTGCGGTCCTTGCGCGCCGGCCGGCCCCTGGGGACCTGGCACGCCCTGAATTCCTTGCGCGCCCTGTGGGCCAGCTGGGCCTTGCGGTCCTGGATCTCTGCCACACGCTGCAACTGCAAGAGCAGCAGTCATTGCGACTACCGTGATCATTTTGTGCATTGCAATCCTCCCAATGGAGCCAACCATTAAACTGGTCGCCTGAGAGAGCCGCAATAGAGCAATAGAGAAGGCCCGCCGGCTTGACCGGCGGGCCTTGAATGGCTGGCGTCTTGGCAGGGCCTTACAGGCGCGTTACGACTGTTGTTATGCTGGAAGAGACCGATGCCGAGCTTCGGTTGAAGCAAATCCTTAAGGCGAATCCGGATCGGTTGAGCCGATTTCGGGCGGCCAGCGTTGCCTTTGCTATCGTGCCCGGTTCGAATTAGGCGATCGTATTCCAGCTATGGTTCAACGCCCGACATGCCGAATTTGAGCGCGATAACCCTGTCCCCTAATCCCTTCGCGTCGATTGTCAGTGGCGCTGGAGGTGGGTAGCGGGTGCGTCCGTTGCCGCGATAAATCCGCCGGAAACGCCGAGTTTGTCGCGGCCGAAACACGCAATGACGAAGGGGCTAAATCAATAAAATGCTCTTTCGAAGAGAGCGAAGGCGATCAGTGCCAGCGGCAAAAGGTCAAGCACAACTACCTTTGCGCACTGTTGCTGGTGCGATGCAAGCTCCAGGATATCCTGCTTGAACCGGTGGCGTTTCATTGAACTCTTAGGGAAGCCAACGTTCGACGGGTAACAGTACATCATCGTGGAGGGCCGCAGAACACGAGCGTTCGCAGTGGCGTAAGCAAATTAGGCGCGTGCCGCGAACCGACGGATTGGCTGTGACGGTAGCTGCCCTCTATCCGCAGGGCTCGAAAGCGTTTCCAACCCGGCTTCTATGACCGCAATATCCTGCTCGACCTGCGCAATGGACCACCGACAGTCGAAACCTGTCCTGGCCTTCAGGTCGACGGCAAGTCGCCGGCGATGCATCCTTAGCTCCTCGAGCGACTGGCGGTCCTTAAGTCTCGCGTAGCCGTCAACAATCAACTCAATCGCACTCGACACAACGCTACCCCTCAATCAAATTTCGGATTTGCAATACGGATAGGCTAGCGAGGAACGGAATAGGCGTAAATCGACAAATGGACAGAGCGACAGCCCCATATGATTTCAGGGAGCTGGTTTAATTGTGATTTGAAATCTTTCTTTTATTGAGCCAATGATTAACCGATTTTTTATTGTGACTTTTGGGGTAAGTATGAGTAGTTTAATTTCTGCTTGGGCCCTCGCCCAAAGATCCCGACACATCGCCCGACAGATTGATGAACTGCGCGAGCTTAAAAGACGGGTGCGCGAAGCCGAAGCAAGGATGATATGGGTCGCGAATCCGCGCAGATGCGGACGGCGTCGAAAGCGGCGCGACTTCCGATCTTGCGCGTGCTTATCAGCTTCTGACCCGCTCCACCTGAATCCTGAAATCGTCTAGTGCTCGTCCGGCGCTCAACTGCGCAACCAGCCATCGTGGCTGCTTTCCGCGGCCTGCCCAAGTTTCGTAGGGATAGTCGGAATTTCGATACTGGGGCAAGACTGATGGGTACGGCCGACGGTTCGAATTCGAACCGTGCAACCTGTTCAGGCGATCTTCCAACCACAGTTTCTGGCGTTCGATTTTTTGATGAAGAGCTTGCGAAATCATAGTGTGGAGATTCCTCAACTCTTCAATATTCAGCAGCTCAAAACGCTCGGCATAGCGCATGGGTAACCACCCCCGTGATATCGGCCTGCCCCAGGCTCATAATAGTTATTCCACATTATGACGGGATTTACCTACATTTAAAGTTCCATTATTCGGACTTTTAATTCCGCAGTGCACCCAGATACGAGAGCGCGCCGGCGCGAACCGGCGGGCCTGAGACATTCAACTTCGGACCGCGGCCCTCGCGCCTCAGCCGCCCTCGCGCAGTCCCTGCTCAATCATTTTCAAACGTTTTCTGAGAGCGCGATCTATGGCGCGGGCTTCTCTTGGCGCAATTCTACCGGTCGTCATATCGGACAGCATCCTGCCCTGAAACGTCGCGATCTGGTCTAACGTCATCTGCTCGATTTGAGCAATCCGCGCCTCAACATCGGCATTTGCTTCCGCCCTGTTGCGCATGCGCTCGCTCCCTTGATGAGTCGCGATTTTGATTTTGGACCCCGGCGGCGCCGAAGCAAATGCCAGCACCGCCGGAATTGTGGACAAGCTACCGCTTCAACCGACGGGCGTGCGCCGCCGGCCGCGGCCGTTGCTTTTCCCGTGCGACAGCCAGCCCTCAATTGCCCTTCCCTTCGCGTCGATTTTCAGCCGCGCTGGGTGGCGGCCCGCTTCCATGGCGCGATAAAAACGCTGGAATCTCCGGTTTTGTCGCGGCGGAA
>NZ_SPVJ01000102.1:0-6748 GCF_004634465.1 Bradyrhizobium sp. MOS001 | reverse complement strand
AATGGTGGGCGAGATCATCTCGGAATGGTGGGCGACATCAAATCGGAACGGTGGGCGAGATCATTCTGGAATGGTGGGCGACATCGAGCGGAATCAGCACACCGGAGTTGGTCAACCTTTTCGAGGCCGCCCAAGCCCGCTTCCTCGACTTGTCGAAGGATGACGACCCGCGTCCCAATTTGCGATTACTTCGTGATTGCGAAGCTATGGTGAGAAAGCGGCACCCGCCAGAATCTGCATGGTGGCCTAACTCGTCCCCTTGCGATGCCGCCCCCACCAAACAGCAGCAGGGGACCGCCTCTGCTTAGTCGCGGTCGTGCGTGTGATCGTTCCAACGCGGACGAGATCAAGGATGAACCGTAGCTACCTTGCTGGAAGCCCCTAGACTTGTCGGTCGACCCAGAGTCTCGACGAGTTTGTCGTACTGCGTTTTGTTGCCACAGTCGTTATCCTTGCCTTTCAGTAGGCTATTGAACCCGCCGCGCGTTTTGTCGGAGAGTACCCATCCAAGTGGCGGTTTGATTGATTTCTGGTCCTCGCACATGGCGAGATGAAAGAACTTGGGCCGCTCGGCAGCTGAAAGGAGGGCGGCTGCATCGCCGATATCGAGCGCGCCTTTCGATGAATTTTCACAGCAAAGGTGGGCAAGGCCGCTGACGGCGGCAAAGCCGTGCGCTTCTCTAACCGACGTGATCCCAATCATTGGCGCACTCAGTTCATTGAAAAGTGATAGATTCCACCAATGAGGCCGAGCTGGGTATGAATCGAGGACCTCGCCGTTGTGATCCGCACATGGCTCGCGCACCGTTTGGTCTACGACCATCGTAGGATCGCTGCTGATCTGCAGGATAACGATCCTGATTGAGCCACCCATCACCTCCTTAGCCTTGCGTGCGAGTTCGACCGCCGTCTGCGCGCCGTAGTTTTCGAAGTAACCACCGTCGATAACGAACCCATGAGGGTTACCGTCACGATCGATCAGATCGCCAGCCGGAGAGATATAGGTGAATCGTGCGCTGTTGTGGGCGGCTGTACTAAGGCGAACGTCGGACCCTAACATGCTGATTGCATCGTAGCTGTCGACGAAGGTGTCCCTATCGATCGTGAGATGGCTGGTAATAACGCGTCGTCCCGTTTCCTGATGTGTTGCGTTGAGGAGGAGAGCCGGACGCCATTTCAATGGGCTTTGCCCAGGCGCGATCTGCGGAAAGAAGCTGTTGAAAGGTTGAGACAAGAGCTCGCCGCTTGCATGCTCAAAGCCTCGCTCCAGTGCCGCGCCGCGGTCGATCTGTCCGAAATCTGGAAGGAAGTTCGATGGAATGTCTATGAAGGCGAGGCTTGCCAGCCCGGGGCCGAGAAGATCGTCTTTGAAATATGTCGTCGGCTCGATTTTTGCGTCGTTGTGTTCCAAACGATTCTGGACCGCCGCGGCGTAAGCGGCTGCCCCGACGCTTCCGCCAGAGACGCCGCTAATTGCGAACAGCAGGTGGCGCAGTAGCCCGTCATTGCCGGGGTGCCCCAGCTTGGCGGCAATTGCATTCTTGACGGCGTCGTTGTTCAAGTCCGCCTCGAGTGTCTCGAGTACCGTCGCAGTCCAATAGGCCGCTCGGATCCCACCGCCCGCTGTCGCGATGATGAACAGCGGAACAGGCTCTTCCTTGGGATGCAGCGAATGGTAGATCGGCTCAGCCTGCTGATACCATGCCTTAACCGCCACCTTCACGTCGGGCCGCTGTTCGTACGTCGCGGGCTCGCATTGACCGCAAAGTCGAACAGGGTGGTATGTCCGGGTGGCCGACATCAGTACCGCGGGCATCACTAAAAGCCCGACAAAAAAGCACCACACAGTCTCTCTGCGGACCGAAACCAAACCTCTCCGTGTGCACTCGCGCGCCAGAGCATCTGCAGTAAGATCCAGTAGATTGGCGCCGGACAGAAACGAACCGAACGCAAAGAACGCAATGACCAGAGATCCCATTTGGCGGCCAACCCACATTGGGTTGATCCAGATTGCCGTTGTGCCAAGGGCCATGATTGCCGCGAAGCCCAAGCCGCATATCCGCGAGGTCCGCGCTTCCGCGAGAGCATCAAGTTGCCTCCGTTCCCGCGACGCCCCGGCGCCTAGCGGCGGCCTGCTACGCAGCCAGCTGATCAGGCTTAGAAAGACGAACACGGAGAGCGAAATTGCCAGAGTCGCCCGAACAAGTGCGGCCGGAATAATTGTTAGCCACACCGCGGAACCGAAGACAACCAACAACGCATGGATAAATGCACGAGTTCGTTTTTTGGAGTTGCCCCTGTGGGGCAACAGCCCATGCTCGAGGAACCATACAAGAAGGATTGCGAGTAGGACCGCGCAAGGCGCAGCTAGGAACACCACAACATTTGAGACCAGATCAGGAGGGGTCGTCTCTTTGAGCGCAGCAAAGGACAGACTCCAGGCCGCGAGGTAGTGCGCGATGACGCCCACGAAGCGAGGTCCCCAGAACAGGAGGATCTCATGGTGTTGCGGCTGTGAAAAGGCCCGATTTAGTCCCACACGCGCCGACAGCCACGCGTTCCCGGCCCAATAGATTAGGACAAAGAATAGCAGGGCGAATTGACCCATATTGTAGTCGATCAGACCGAGGCTAAGTTCGCGCCCTTGATCGTTGAAGAACAGGAGGTACGTCGCGACCACCATCACGCCAAGTGGAAGCGCCATTGCGGCCATGACGCGGCCAAAGCTGCGAAAGTTTAGGATATCGATCGCGAGTCTGAGGCTGAGTAGGGAGGCATAGCCGGCGAGAAACAGCAGGGCGAACGCCTTCGCAAGCTGAGCCAAGAACCCCAAGGTCGTGAGAATCCAATGGGGCGAAGAGGCGGGATGGTCGTTCAGCCAGGCGTAAGGAGGAACGGCAAGCAGTAGGAATGCAACAAGCGCGATAGTGCACCGCGGCACCAATACGCGATATTGGAAACCGAAGGTGATCCATCCCTTCAATCCTTCCGGGTTGCGATGCGGGCCGCCGATGAGCAGCGACCGGATCATTGCCAGCAAGTTCTTCCAGCTGGCCCGTGCAGCCCGAGGCCCGTGCTGTGGCCCGCCGTGAGGGTGGGTCGACCCAACGTGCCTTGATCTGTCGCTTTCGATGCGAAATCCCGCGTTCCACATAGTGGTCTCCGTTATCAAAAACGGGCGGTACTGTTCGCTGATGCTCTACGCGGGAACACCTTTCCCGCTCTAAACGACTATCATCGGTCGGAGGACTCTCGACTGTGAGCTAGTTCACAGCCCGGGATCACCTGATCGTGACGCCGGATCAAACAAGTTAGTATTCGATCGTTCATCAGGTACTGGGGAAACTTGTGACCGGCTCATTCGCTTCGAAAGCCCCCTGGCCAGCGCCTTCGCTGACGGGGCCTCTCGTGCGGCCAAGGCGAAGCGATAGGTGTCCGCCTCGCGCTATCTGCAAACTCCCGTCGGCTCGCAAGTCGACGGGTTTTCGTTTGGGGGCTGCCGTCGGCCTAGCACTCCCGGCTGGGGGCGCTACCAGACATTTTGCAGTGATAGTTATTTCTAACGTGGGTTGGTTTTTTCGTTCATGTGCATGCGCTATTTGGTCAGCTGCGGCCCGACAGTTCCATGCGCCGCGGTCTCGTGTGGTGATGATCGAACAATTGAATCTCGAAGATTTGGCCTGGCAACTTGCGGCGAAAGTATATCGCCTCAATCTTCATGGACAGCTCACCGGACGCACTGTGTTCAAACGCTTGGAGGTTAGCGAGGAAGAACTCGCGGCAGCTATCCGTGATAGCTTCACGCAAGCGAATGACGCCGCTTACCGAGCGATGGTGAAGCTGGCAACCGAAGCGGCGCTAGAAACTTATGATCGGGTTGTATCGGATACGGTCAGACAGTCGCGTAGTCGGCACCCGAATTGAACATGGTCGCATGGTCGGGAGCCGCCGCCCATCAATGATCGGGCTTCACTGAGATGGCTGTCGCCATTCGCGCGGTAATCGCCTTTTAGGAAGACGGCCCCAGCCGGAGGCGTTTGAATGTAAAGCCGGGGCCGCTCCGCCAGCTGAGGGACAAGCTCAGCATGATCTAAGCAACCCTGTGCGTATCGAGTTCCTATACAGGCTAGTGAATCAGTTTCGTCCGCACGTTCATCAACGCGCTTGAGGGGATGGTACTCGAGAGGGCGCGATCGCTGCGCCTCGGCAACTTTGTCTTTGAGTATTTCCAGTTCCGATAATTGCGAAGCGAGCTCACCAAGCGGATTTCATGCGGACTTAGGAACGCCCGTCGGCACGAGCAATTGACGTGAGATAGGGCAAGGAACGCCGCATTGAAAACGCCTATAGCCCAGGATCTGGAGCTTATTGCACTTCAGCGGATTCGCGCCTTTCCGGACGGTGAGTACGTGGTCTCCACCCGTATAGAGCGTGAAAAGAATGCGTGGGCACTAGTAGTAAGCGTGCGAGAGGGAGCTGATCTCGACCACCTTCAGTACGCCGTCAGAACAACCGAACGCAACCTGCATAAACGGTACAAGCTTCGACCAGAGCAGTGAAACCGTGGTGATCGTGCATCTTGAAAGTCATGGAACGCCGCTTCATGCTCGGCGTTTATATATAGCCTTCCGCACGTCACGATGCGCGAAGCAGCAGACTTAGGGCCTAGCGCTGCAAACGCTGGGCCCTTTCTTTTGATGCCGGGCGCCCCCGGAGCTCCGCCATCGAGATCTCGTCGAAGCCGTGATCGGTCCTTGCCGACGTAGAGCAGATCGTCGCCCTTGCGCCGGCCGAGATAACCCGAGAAACAAAACCGACCTCCCAGTCATATCAATAGGGAGAGTTCGATGCCCCTCGCGATAGCTCTCATTTTTTGTGTGGTATTGTTTGCCGTTCTTCTCGTAGGCATCGCGTGGGCATTAGCCGTATTGGTGCCTTTTTACACCTACGTTGGGCTAGCAATCTACCTGGTATGGAGGAGCGCGCGAAGGCAGGCCGGTGTGGAGGCGGCGGTGGCGCGTGACGCCGAAAGACAAAGGTCTTTCAACGACCGGGAAATGCGGGCTTGGAATGCGGTGAATGAAAAGGGTCAGCTCATGGCAAAGCACGAACGAGCTCGAGGCCAATCCGACGAAGCCGGAGGCGATCCGCCGCAGAGCACGGGGAGCACGCCGTGAAATATAGGGATGTTGATTACACGGTAGTTCAGGGCCTGGGAAGGCACGTCTGGAAGTGGTCAGCGACCATCGGCGCTGTCCGCATAGGAGGACAAACAACCACAAAAGGTGCTGCAATCGAGGAAGCCGAGCGCGCAATCGAGCGTGCTTTGTCTCCGAAGAAAATTCGACACACGACCTAGGGCCAAATAATTGCTGCCGCCGCCGTATCAAAGCGGCTCGAAGTGTCCACATTCTAGGACGCCGTTGAAGGAACAGTCCATGAAATGGCGCGACCTCATTAGCAGCCGCGATCTGTACATCGCGATCATTGCAGGGCTTTTGGCTTCGACGATTGCGCTTGCGATCAAGACGGCATTTGGAGGTTGACTAGCAGTTCCACCGCGCGGCCCGCGCGGGGATCGAAGGTGATGTCAATCACCAAATGGATAATGCGGTCGAGGTGTTCCGCCGGCACGATCGAGGGCGAGGAACGGATACGCTACTCCGATACGAAGGGCGGAGAGACGGCCCCGGCTGCAGGGGTGGGGTAGGCCGGGGCCGCTCCGCCAGCTCTGCCGGCGAGCCAGCGACGACTCAATATTCCCCCGCCATCATTCCAAAAATGGGCACTGGCTTGTGTCCGACCTTAGGCGCTGGCCGTACTTATTGGTTGCGGGAACAAGTGGCAATTCCACGGGTTTTCGAACCGTCTGTGTTGCATGGGTTATGCGCCGAGGCATCGATGAAGACCAAGCTATCCGGGAAGTTGTCGCACTACGATAAGATGGCCGCCTCCGCTCAGCAATACTGTCGCGAGGAGGCGGCTCGGAGCCTCGACCAGGTCGATCGAGAAGGCTGGTTGAAGCTTGCGCGCGAATGGACGGAGCTCGCGCTCGCGGCCGAGCGGGGCCAGATTTTCCGCCGGGATTAGCGATGGATGCGTCCCAGCACGACGTGTTGATTGCTGGATTGAGCCCTTGGAGCCGGGGCCGTCTCTCTACCGTTGTCATATCGGAGTAACGTATGCGTTCCTCGCCCTCGATCGTGCCGGCCGCCCCTCTCGACCACAACATTGCTGAGTGCCGCGAACATGCGGATCACTACAAGAGACTTTCTGACCACTACAAGAGACTCTCTTCCGCGAGCGGCATCTCCAAGGACCGCGCCACCGCCCTGAGAAACATCGCCCGAACCTATGTCGGTTTGGCCGGCCAACTGGATAGACTGGCGTCTCTCGCGAGGAACGAGCAGACAATGGAGGTGAAGTAAGCCGGCACTGGCCTGCTTGCAACTTCACGGACGCTGCTCGTATTTCATTTCAATTTCGGTGTCCCAAGCGGATCCCAATTTGCCAACTTTTCCCGACCGCGGTTGCTATCTTTTAGTTGATCGGAAATATAACTGCGGGACCACTTCCGTTTACCCGATGCCCGCAGAAAAACAGCAAGAAGACCGAAGGGTCACCTTCGAGCATCCGTTGCCCGCGCAAGTGATGGCCATCGACGGCACGTGGCGTCGCGCGTGCACGCTTAAGGAGGTCTCAGATGTCGGAGCAACACTTCAAGTTGAGACCTCGATTGAGGGGCTGA
>NZ_SPVJ01000101.1:0-6831 GCF_004634465.1 Bradyrhizobium sp. MOS001 | reverse complement strand
TGGTGCGGAAGCCGTCGAGCGCGGAGGCGCCGTCGGCGTAAGTCATGATGCGGTAGCCTTCCGTCTCCAGCGCGATCGAGACGGATGTGAGAATGTTGCTGTCATCGTCGACCAAAGCGATTGTGGGCATGAGCCTCTGCTTTCTGCTTTCCGTTTGGGTCGTGGCTTGAAACGGCGAGCAATCCACTGATGTGCCGCATACACGGGTGCCGAAGTCGGCAATCGAACCTTGTCGCCGAGCAATGTAAGCTGGGCTGAGGTGTGACCAAGTTCCACAAAGCGCGGCAGATTCGCCCCGTTTCGCCCTTTAACCTGCCCCCCGTTTACCCGAAAAAAGACCTCCCTTGCAACCACCTGACCCGAGAAAGCCGATGCAACCGACCTCCGATTTCGACCCTCGGGCCAGTACGCCTACCGGTCCGAATTGTATCCTTCAACCCCGTCGAGGGGTGGTCGCGCGATGCGACTTCCGACGTCGCGACGCTGGCTCAGCGCGCCGACACCGACGCGAAGGTCTCGTCTGCGCTGCAAGACTTCATCGCCGCCAACGCCACACGGCGTTTCGACATGCAGCTAGCCCTGCCCTTGCGCGGTGTCGCCTGACGGTGGCGGACTTCCGCTCTAGGTCAAAGAGGGTAAACGCAGGTTCGAAAACAATCGAGTCAATGGCCCGGCGCTGACTTGGCTGTTGAAGCTCGACGCTTTGGCAGCCCGTAGTATCGCAAAGAGATACTGAGCTGATGCGCTTTGACAGCCACCGACGAGACGCCTCGGTTCAATTCAGCGGCTATCGCTTCGCGGCGGTGATTCCCGGCCATCGCCTTGAGCTTCTCAAGGTCTTCTGAGGTCCATGGGCGAACAGAATTGGCCATATGCCGATCCTCCGAAACGAAAACTTTGGCCCGATGCACAATTACCGCCGGTACAAAAAGTTTCATTGGGATCAGCCCGCAGACCGTGCGCAAACGGCTGCCACCTCGTCAGCCTGGACACGAGAAAACCCGCCACAGTTGCCTGGCGGGTTTCTCGGAACGCCTGATCTCCCAACTAGGCGCCGGCGGTTCGCGCCAATTCGGCAATGACGAACTAAGGCCCCGCGGAGTGACGCTCTGCGGGGTCTTGGCTCTTAAAAGCCTACGCCTTGACCGATCAGTCGATGATTTTCACGACCCGGCGCGTGCGCGGTTCGACGATGACACGGCGGTCGTTCACGACCGCGTAGCGATACTCGGTGTAGTTCGGCACCGGGCGCAAGACCACGGTCGGGGGCAAGGGCTCGCCGACGACGACGCGCTCGTGGATCACGACGGAGTCGTCGCGCGGAATTCCGCCGAGCACGGCATTCGGAATTTCGAGGCCGGCGCCAACGGCCGCACCGACGGTGCCGCCGACCATCGCGCCGACCGGGCCACCGATGTCGCCACCCGCACGCGCGCCGTCCCTGGCGCCCTGTTCGGTCGTCGACTGGGCAAAGGCTGCACTCGACGCCGCCAGCAGCGACACAGCAGCCAATGAAATCGCAAGACGGGTTTTCATGTCCACTCTCTCCAGTGGTTGTTGATGCGCCGTCAACCGCTGGGCCAGAGCATTGTTCCGGTTCCTCCGATGAAAGGCGCGTCTGGAGAATGTTACTACGCAACAGTTCAGGCCGCGGCGGCGCAGCGTTGCTGTCAGGCATACGTTGCGAAGACGGGTAGCTCTTGATTGGAAAGCCGCAGTATCATGGGCCGGTTGGCAGCGCTGAAGAACCGCGAGCAGCAATTCGTCATCGACGACGAGGCTGTGGTCCTCGGCGTCGATGGGGCCTCGGATTTCAACGCCCTGCATTCTCGCAAGCAAGATGCCGAGGTTCAACTCTATGCGTTCGACATTCTGGCGCTCGGCGGCGAGGATCTGCGCCAGCTGCCGTTGACTATGCGCAAGACGAACCTTGCGCGCCTGCTCCGCGGCCGACCTGATGGCATCTTTCTCGCACCGTTTGAGAGCGGAGATATTGGACCGGACCTCTTCAAGGCTGCCTTTGGCATGGGCCTTGAGGGATTAGTTTCGAAACGGCGTGATCGGCGCTACATTGCCGGTCGCACGAAGGAATGGATCAAGGTGAAGACTCGAACACACCCCGCTATGTCCCGGGAGTTTTAGAATGCCGGATTACGGCCGCTTCTCGGGCTGAACCAGACCTACGCTAAATCAGTCGGGCATTTCCCCTTTTTATCCCAAGGCGACATTGCATCCGTTCAATCAGCCGGCGCACTGGCAATCGGGTTCTCCACCGCGTGGTGCTCGAGCCTTTAGTTGGCCGCTCTCTGTATCGCTCTATGCGCTCCGCTGTATGCCGGGCGGCTGCCATGTCCCTTCGCCCGGCGGCAAGATCGAAGGTGCTTCGGTCTTCGGCCAGTAGAGCCGCATGACAAGATAGATCGTGTCGTTCGGCGCCGGCAGCCAGTTTGCTTCCTTGCCAGCGCCGGGCGACTTGTTCTGGATGTAGAGCGTTAGTGATCCGTCCGCATTCTTTTTCATGTTCGGCAGCATCGGCGAGTTGATCAGATAGCGGTTGATCGGATTTTCGATCAGGAGTTGGGACTTGCCGTCATACATCGTCAGCGACCAGAACGAATTCACCGGTGGCAGTTTTCCGGCCGGGAAAGTCAGTGTGTAGTTGTGCTTGCTGCCGTCGAGCGTTTGACCGTCGCCGTCAACGCGCGTGAATGGATAGGTCGCTTCCGCCGGGTCATTACCATAGATGCCGGCCTGAGCGGCGACGGCACGCTTCAACCAGTCGCCATTGTAGTGGGCGCTATCGCCTGGAAGACCGCTAACCCGCCAGCCATTGATCGCCTTGCCGACATTGGCGACGGCCTCGTCGACTTTCCGCTGGCCTTCCTTCATGCCAAGGCCTATCTCCAGTTTCTGCTCCAGAGGGAGGTCCTTAAAGTTGAAGGTCTTGCCAGGCCCAATGCCGATGCGTGCTAGCTTGGCGCGTATCTCTTTCTCATTGCCCTGCGCCGGCGCGAATTGCAGCGCGAAGTCGAGATAATCGAAGAAGTTGGTCTTCACGAGTTCCTTATCGATCTTGGGGAAGTCGATGGTTGGCGCGGCCGGCGGCGGCGTCTGCTTCAGATAGGCCGATAGCATCTGCACCTTGTAGCCAGCCTGCACCTTCTTGACGTTGTCGAGATCTTCCGGACCGAAAAGCTGGGTGCGATAGCCTGCGACGGAAAACTGTGTGCTCGAACGAAACACCTGCTTGATGCCCGCCGGGGTGTCGCCCTTCCAGTCGGGCCCGACCACCATGTAGTCGCCGGCCTCGCTCCCTGTGGCACGGGTGCCTATATAGCCGTAATTGTAGGTATTGCCGTCGCATAGCATGACCG
The DNA here is from genome assembly GCF_004634465.1 of Bradyrhizobium sp. MOS001. Lineage (NCBI taxonomy): Bacteria > Pseudomonadati > Pseudomonadota > Alphaproteobacteria > Hyphomicrobiales > Nitrobacteraceae > Bradyrhizobium > Bradyrhizobium sp. MOS001. The sequence continues at coordinate 3,457 of NZ_SPVJ01000101.1, read as the reverse complement.
AGTAGTAGCGCTTCGGATCGATCGCCGGCACCGAGAGCACCACCGGCTCCGCCCGCAAATCCATCCACACGAAGGAATAGGGTGTGTCGCTGTTCGGCGTGACGATTGCGGTATCTTTGTAGGTGAAGACGTTAGGTTCGTTCTTGATCTGATTGAACGGAGCCTTGAACTGCCCAGAATTCCGATCGATCGCATATTCATGCATGACGGCATAGTTCATCACGATAGGCAGGCCGTAGACGAACCCTGCCTCGGCAATGTCTTTTGCCTCGAAAAAACCTGGGCGATCGTCGCTGGTCTGTGCGTGCGCGGGGACAGACTTCGCCGTCGATGCAGTGATGGCAGCCAAGGCGGCCGAACGAAGAAGATCGCGCTTAGTAAACATTTTCCGCAGTCCTTCCAGTTCTTTGTGCTCAAGCGCGCATGCGCTGCTCGCAGATCGATTTGTTTGAGAAGTTTCGCACCTGCCGCGATGGTTGACAATGCAAAATCGGACAACCCTAAGCATGCCCGGAGGTCCGTTGTTGGCCCAACACGGAAGTCCCGCGATGTCCGCTTTCGCGCCGCTATCAGAGTCTCAGCGGACATCAACGGTGTCCCTGAACTATCTCACGACAGGCAGTAGTGCTCGTTCCAAGCCGCCAGGAATCAATAATTTGACGAAGGTTTGCCGGGTGGCTCAGGAACGTTCGGTGGTGGCGTTGCTTGGAGAGCAATGACGAGCACGACCGTAGTTCTCATTCCCGGCATGCTGAAAGCCCTTCGCCTGGTGCGCGTCTATGGCTTTATGGTCGAGCGCAGAGACGGCCTGTATTACCCCGGCAGCAACCAGCCGGCATGCTCGAAGGCTTTGGCAGAGAAGATGGTTGAAGGCGGCTGGCTGGTAAAATACGGAGAGCGTTATCAGCCTACAGAGAAGGGTTGGCACGCAGGAGAAGCTGGTTCGGATGTGGGGTAAGGTAAGATAGGTGAATCCCAGAGCCGCCCGCGGCTCGCGCCCTCTTCGCGACACCGAGGCCGCCAACTGAAGCGTCCTTACTGTTTCGTCCTACTTCTGTCGAAAATGAACGCGGCTTGGAACACCCGCTCGACGTCTGTTCTCACTTCCACGGAAACGTCCTGCCGTATGGTGGCAAAGTCCTTTGCCAAGTTCGCAAGCGACCTGGCGGCTTCGACCTCAGCCTCTTGCTGAGTGTCGAATTCCAGACCTTCCTCGTCCGGGTACAAACCGGTGTCGTCCCGGATGTCGAAGTAGTACCGGGTCATGCGCCGCCCTCATTCGAGGGAGAGCAATGGAATTAAATGTCCACCTGTTCCTATTCCGGCGGCTGTAACCCGGGCGATCTCAGCCAATCGCTGATGTGAGAGCCGGTCTCGGCTTGTCTGGCTTTGCGAAGGAGGATTTCGCGCTCAGCGCCGTGCGGGAGCCTCTTGGCTTCCTCTCTCAATCGCTGGGCTTCTTGGCCGAGACGTTCTTCGAGGGTGACGGTCTGTTTAAACCTGCGGCGTTTCGTCATGACTGGCCTCGTGCATACGGGTCCTAACCGTTTGGTTTGCAGTCCATATTTTAGCCAGAGCGCTACCTGTTGCATTCACAAATGTTGGAATCTCGCGCCCTCGGAAGAACTTTAAATGCCGTAATGGGCCCTGCTCCGTGCAAGGGGGCATCCAGCAGCGCTCGGATCTCTTGAGCCCCCTATCGACTTTGCGTGCACCGCGCGGAACCATCCCATCCGGATCAACTGGGCAATTCCGCGTGCATCCTTGCGATCCGTCTTCACTGTCATCGCCGACAATGCTGCCTTCACATGCCGTGTTTCCAGCAGAACCGTCTCGAATCCTGCTCTTTGCAGCCTCGCATGCAGCCATTGCGACAGTGGCCCAGCCTCCAGCCCGATCCGATTCACTGCAAAGCCAAGCGTCTCGAAAAATTCGACTAAGGCGTCGGGTTCGCTTGCGACCATTACGCGAATGACCTTCGCGAGTTCATCCGAATACTCCGTGAGAAGATGAATTGACTGATTGGCACCGGGCTCAAACACGCGATCGAGCGCGGCTGGTTGTGGAAGCACGAAAGCGGCATTCGCCGAAGGCGAGATTGGTGGTCACGATGACGGAGGCGCGCTCATAGAGCCGGCTGACGAGGTGGAAGAGAAGCTGGCCACCGGACTGGGCGAAGGGCAAATAGCCGAGTTCATCCAGCACAATGAAGTCCATCCGGGTCAGATGCTCGGCGAGCCGTCCTTGCCGTCCGTTGCGGGTCTCGGTCTCGAGGCGATTGACGAGGTCGACTACGTTGAAGAAGCGGCCGCGGGCACCGGATCGGATGCAGCTTCTGGCGATGGCAATGGCCAGGTGGGTTTTGCCTGTGCCGGTGCCGCCAACCAGCACGACGTTGCGTTGTTGGGCGATGAAGCCGCCGCCAGCAAGATCATTGACGAGAGTCTGATTGATCGGCGTGCCGTCGAACTGGAAGTCGGCGATGTCCTTGGCAAGCGGAAGCTTGGCAATGGTGAGCTGGTATTTGATCGACCTGGCTTGCTTCTCGTTGATCTCGGCGTTGAGCAGGTCGCCGACAATGCGCTGAGGTTCGTGCTGGCGCTTGACGGCAGTTGCCATGATCTCGTCGAAGGCAGCCTTCATGCCGTAGAGCTTGAGTTCGCCCATGAGGTCGAAGATTTGGGTTCGTTCCATCAGATGGTCCTCCGGAGGTTGTCGTAGCGGGCACAATCGGCGATCGGTGCATGACGGAGCGTCAGTGCGGCCGGCGTCATGATGTTGGCCGGTGGGGCGGGTTCACGTTGACGGGCCAGGATATTGAGAACGACATCGGCCGAATGGACGCTGTGACTGAGCGCTTCGGCACAGGCCGCTTCCACCGCGGCAGACCGTCAGTCAGCACCGCGTTGAGGATGTCGACCATCTGCCGATTGCCGTCGTCGGTGCTGGCAAGCTTGCGCCGGATCCGCTCGATCGCGGCTGGCAGCACCCAGTCTTTGAAGGGAGCACCGTTGCGCAAGGCGCCGGGTTTGCGGGCGAGCACCGGCACATAATGCCAGGGGTCGTAGACGGTATCGCCGCGGCCAAAGGATCGCGGGTGCTCGGCAACGATGCGTCCATCCTGACGGATCACGATGCGATCGGCATAGGCTTGAACCTCGACCGGTCGTCCGACTGCGCTGGCTGCGACCGAGTACTTGTTGTTGTCGAAGCGCACCAGGCAGGTCTTCGAGACCGATGCCGTCACCGCATGGAAGCCGTCGAAGCGGCCGGCATAGGGAACGAGTTTGGGGCGTTCGGCTTCGAACACTTCCCAGATCGTCTGATCGACCAGCTCCGGATGGCGATGAACCTTGGCGTAGGCGATGCATTTGTCGAGCAGCCAGGCGTTTAACTCGTCGAGGTTTTTGAACCGCAGCCGCGGCGTGAAGAAGCGTTCCCTGACCAGCCCGACCTG
>NZ_SPVJ01000100.1:0-7023 GCF_004634465.1 Bradyrhizobium sp. MOS001 | reverse complement strand
CCATCTCGGTACGATGATTGGTGTTGCGCGACACGGTCCGCGCGATCACCACGTCGGGCTTCGTGGGTTTGACCCTGACTGCTGCCATCACCTCGTCACCTCTGCGATCTGCCACCGTTAACTCCGGTGCAGGTTCCAAGTTCATTGTGCTGTCATCGCGAGGTGTTTCACCGCGCGGCAAGGTGACTTGTGCGGCACCGATACGCAGGTCGTGCAGTTGTTTGGCGCCCGCTTATCGGGTGACGCTCCGGATAGAGTGAGCGCGCCGGATCATGTCCATCAGCCTGATGGTTTCTTCTTAAAGAGCGCTCTCAGCTGCTCCCACTTGGCCTCGATCCACCTCAGAGCCATGAGAAGAGGCTTCTGAAGAATAGGGATGTCCTGTGCGATAAGAAGAAGGCCTAGAGGCAGCATCCAGAGGCCGAAGATAGGCAGAAAGCTGAAGACGCCTCCTAGGATGAGCAACCCGGCGACAACGACACGGACCCAAAACGAGGATGGTTCTCGTAGCCACAGAATGAAGGCCGACACCTTCGTAGGCACCCGTCGCCGGAACAATTCAAAGTATCTATCCAATTCCGCTTTGACAGAAGCCATTAACTCGATCATCTCTCTATCAGGGTGCCGCAACCCTCCGAACAAGCGCTTGAACCGCGACTAAATAAAAAGATCTGTACGGAAAGCGTTCCAAACCCTTTGGCTTCCCGATGGGGATGACGGACGATCCGTCTGCGGCCAGTCCGTTGCCGGTTTGTGTTTTCGAAAGACCGCCCGCCAAATTACCTAAGCGTCGCGCAGGACAGATGATAGCCGGGAACGCGGGTATGACGGGTAGCTCCTCGCCTAAAGCGTATCCGGTGTGCGTCGAGGTGAGCCTTGATCCTCGTTGAGCAATTCCTGTTCGGCCAAGCGCCAAAAGTCTTCTCGGCCCTCCGGCTTGCCTGCCTGCTCCCACAACTCGTAGGCGCGGGCCGCAACGGCTTCATCGATCCGCATATCATGGGCCTTCTTCAGCCCAACTAGGGGCAATCGGAGTGGTTACTAATCCGGTCATCCCCCCATAAGCCTGCCTGTGAACCAAAGAAGCCTCTTGTTCAGGCCGTCGCGCTGTTTTGCCGACTCTGTGTTGCGCTCCAACTGCGTACGCACTGTAACAGCGACGAATCGGACGTCGACAAATTGAATCCCGGTTCCGTCGTGTAAGTTGCTTATGCGTCAGTCTCGACGGCTTATGTCGATCGCCCCGAACGGTGACGAGACCGTCTATTTGGTCGCAGACGACTTCGGCCGCTGTTCTTCGGAAGAACGCCCTCATTCGGCGTCGGCCGCCGTCGTGGCGCAGAGCCACCATAGGTGCGGCTGCCTAAATTGCCTGTGCGGGCGCCACGAATCGGAGAGCACGGAGACGCAAGGAACTCGCCAAGCTCAGGGTCGTTTCCTCGCATGAGTAAGCCCCTGCCCGTTATCATGGAAAACTCGATCCAGATCGCCTGGGATTACCTGGAGCGGACGGGCAACCTCGGTGATCCCGAGGTTGCGAGCAAGGTGCTGCTGGAGTCGGTGGAAGCAATGGTTAGGCGTTGTGAACACCGTGTCTTGATGCTCTCGAACACAGCCATCAGCGATTACAAGAGATTGTGTGCCGACTGTTCGTTGGAGTTAGTCACCTGATAGATCCCGACTGCCAGATCTGCTTTGGGCTGGGCTGGGTGTGCGAGAACCACCCTTTCCAAGCTTGGAATGAGAAGGGCTGTCAATGCGGCGCCGGAATGCCGTGCGAATGTCAGCAGGCCGAGGGGCTCGAACAACCAGACTTTTCAAAGGTCATACCTCGGCCGCCAGGATGACAGCCGGTAGGGCCACAACTCGGTTTGTAGATGCACTCAACGACGGCAAGGAGACCTGGCCAGCGTCAGTCGGATCGAACTGGTCCGTCGAACAGCGATAAATGACAGGGTTCCGCGCTAAGGACTCGCAAGCTCGACCTGATCCCGGATAAGGTGCAGATGCGGCATCGCGCCGTAATTTCCGAGGTATTCGATGTCAGGCGTAATCGAGCGGAACAACGTGAATGTTCGAGGAGCCGGGGACCGGGCTATCGTGTTCGGTCACGGGTTCGGCTGCGACCAAAACATGTGGCGGTTCGTGGCTCCGGCGTTCGAGAACGACTTCGAGACGGTAACGTTCGATCAGGTCGGCGCAGGCGGGTCGGATCTCGCCGCCTACGATAAGACCAAATACTCCAGCCTATCGGGGTATGCCGATGACCTTGTCGAAATCGGGCGCGAACTCGAACTGGAGGATGCCATCTTCGTCGGCCACTCCGTCAGCAGCATGATCGGCGTACTTGCCGCTCAGAAGGCTCCCGGCATGTTCGGCAAGCTGGTCCTAGTAGGCCCCTCTGCCCGGTACATCGACGATTACGAATACGTCGGCGGCTTCAGTGCCGCGCAGATCGAGGAATTGCTGCAGTTCCTTGAGTCCAACCACATGGGCTGGTCGACCCAGATGGCGCCCGCAATCATGGGCAATCCCGACCGGCCCGAACTCGGCGAAGAACTGACGAACAGCTTCTGCCGAACCGATCCGGAGATCGCCAAGGCGTTCGCCCGAGTCACGTTCACCTCCGACAACCGCAAGGACCTGGCCGGCGTCGCCGTTCCAACGCTGATCCTCCAGTGCAAGGAGGACATCATCGCGTCGCTTGAGGTCGGCGAGTTCGTCCACCGCAACATCCCGGGCAGCCGGATGACCGTCCTCGACGCGACCGGACACTGTCCGAATCTCAGCGCCCCTAAAGAGATGGTCGACGCCATGAGAACGTTCGTCTAGTGAGCGTCGCCGGTCTCGACTTCGACGACATGATCGAAAATGCTCCGTGCGGCTACATCACGCTGCGCGCCGACACGCGCATCGAGCACGTGAACCGGACGTTCCTCGCATGGACCGGTCACGACGCGGACGCGATGCTCGGGAAGCGCTTCAGTGATTTCCTCACCTTTCCCGGGCGTATCTATTTCGAAACCCATATCGCGCCCCTACTCCGGATGCAGGGTTTCTTCAACGAGTTCGCGATCGACATGCTTACGGCCGCGGGCGATCCGCTGCAGATCATCGCGAACGCCAATGAGCGCCGCGATCCGAACGGGAACGCGCTGGGCATCCGCATCGCGCTGATCAAGGCGACCGACCGGCGCCGGTACGAAACGGAGCTTCTGTCGGCCAAGGATCTGGCCGTGACGGCGGAAAAGGCCACGCAGGAGGTGCTGCGGCTGGAAAATGAGACGTCGCGGTTTCGCGAACAATTCATCGCCGTTCTCGGTCACGATCTGCGCAATCCGCTCGCCTCGATTAGCGCCGGCGCCCGTATCCTCGATCGGACGGTACAGAGCGAACAGGAGCACCGGGTCACCGCGATGCTGCAGTCGACCGTCATCCGGATGAGCGCGATGATCGACAACGTGCTGGACTTCGCGCGTGGCAGGCTGGGCGGTGGCATCACCCTGCGGCGCGACCCCCGAAAGCCACTCCAACCTGAACTCGAGCAGGTCGTAGACGAACTGCGTATGGGATCGCCCGGGAGGGAAATCCTTGCGGACTTCGCGATCGACCGGCCGGTTGATTGCGACCGGACGCGTGTTGGTCAGCTACTCTCCAACCTTCTAGGCAACGCCTTGACGCATGGCACCTCTAACCAGCCGATCGTCGTTCACGCCGAAACGCACGGCGGTTCTTTCGAGCTCTGGGTCGCAAATGCCGGCGAGCCTATACCGGAAGCGGCGATGGAGAAGCTGTTCGAGCCGTTCTTTCGTGCCGAGGCCCGCGCAAGCAGGCAAGGACTCGGATTGGGGCTATATATCGCTTCTCAGATCGCGAAGGCGCATGACGGCTCTTTGACCGTCTCGTCGTCGCCGAAGGAGACGCGCTTCACATTCACGATGCCGTCGGAGTAGCTCCGCTTCAAGATTCATCCGGCGTGCGGATGCTCCAGAAAGAATCGCAGCATTTCCTTCGTGGCATCCGGCCCCTCTGCGTCCGTATAGGATCCGGCGGGGCTCCCTCCGGACCAAGCGTGGCCGGCACCGTGGATGTTCCAGTGCTCCAAAATCTCCCGCTGGCCGTCGACGTGGGTCGTTCGGGTATATCCATGCCCTCCCGGAATTTGCCCGCGATGCACTTTCTTCTGCGTCTTGGTCGCTCCGATAGTCTGTTCGACGACCTGGGCGCCATTGCCTGGATGCACGGTGGTGTCGCGATCGCCGTGAAAAACAATGGTCGGGATCCTCGGGCCGGTCGCCGCAGGACGAGCGCCTTTGCCCCCTTGCCGCATGGCGGTGAACGCCGAGGGCATATCGGTAGCGGCTCCGCAAGGGAGGCCGGAATGGATCCCGACCGCAGCATATAGATCGCTATAGGTGGCTCCCATGATTGCTGCAGCGGCGCCTCCAGCCGAGAGGCCGGCGACGAAGACGCGCTTTGGATCGATTAAGTAGTCACGCATGACTTGGCGAGTGATGCCGGCGATCAGCGAGGGCTCGCCTTCGTCGCGGCGCTGGTCAGTCGCGCGAAACCAGTTCCAGCACTTGGACGGATTAGCGCCGCCATGCTGTGCCGGATAGACCACCAGGCAGTTCTGTTCTTCCGCGATGAAGTTCATTCTGGTGCCGGCTGCGAAATCGTCCGGCGACTGAGTGCAGCCATGCAGCATGACGACCAGCGGGTGCGGTTGACCTCGTTGGTAGCCGCTGGGGATGAACAGCTTGTAGCTCCGGCTTCCGGCCTCGTTGCTGTAGTTGCCGTCGATAAACTTCGTTCCTTCCGGCGCGATGTCGGTGATCGAAGCAGGCGCGTGCTTGGCACCCCGCAGACCCAGCCAGGTGCCGTCCTTGGCCCGATCGAACAGCGGCCGGTGCAAACGTGCCGTGGTAGCCGGAGCTTTGAGGTCGGCCCAGCCGAGGCGGCTAGACTTGAGGTCAATGGTGGGCGGAACGCCGTCTGGAAGGCCGACGAGCTGCGGGACGAGCGATGCCGCAGCGGGCGCATGCTCGCCTTTGAACATGCGCTGCAGCAGCGCCGTGGCTTCGGTCAGTTGCCCCGCTCGCGTCAACCGCGTGGCTTCGCGCAGCGTGTCGTGATTCAACATCGTGTTCACCTTGTTCTGTCGGCGAGAGCGGCCTTGACCGCGGGGGTGGCATGGAGGGCTCCGAGCACGGAAACCGAGCCGATAGTTGAGCGGGCGAGTTCGGCCGTGACGTCCTGCGCGATGCTGGCAAGGCCAAGCACATTGATGTGCAGCATCTCGCCGGCTCGCTGCGCCGCTTCGAGATCCGCGCGCGTGTAATTCCGGAGGCCGAGATCCAAGCCTTTACGGGCGGTAGATTGCTTGACCACGTCGGCGTGACGCTCGAGCTGATTGCGGATCGCCGTCCGGATGAAATCCGTGCGGTTCGAATAGAACCCGTCCTTCACCATCAGATCGACGTGGCCCAGATCGACGAAGCCGAGATTGATGGTGATCTTTTCGGTTTCCGGAGGCTTGGGCCTCAATTCTTGAATATTCCAGGGCATCGCCATCCACTTGCCATCTGCATGGATGGTATATGGATGGAGCGCTGCCCTTACAAGAGGGGTACGTGGTGGAACTTCTGGAGAAATTATGTCCGAAGTGATCTCCCGACCCGCAAAGAACATGGCGCGACGAAGCTGACCGCCAAGGAAGGCTGATTGCCTGCGCTTATGCACAGTCGGGTGGAACAGGTGGACGGTCGTCCGCCCTGCCAATTCTGAATCCCTGTCCCGTGCTAACCGGCCGGAACGACCGAGGGGCGGATGAATTCGTCCGGGCAGGAGCGACGAGATGCTGACGACGAAACAGAGACAATCGGCGATCCGAACGCTACGAGGCTGGGCGCTCGCCGTATTGCAAGAGGCCGGCGCAATCCGCGAATGCGAGGCGCACGGCTGGGCGCAGGATCGTGCCGATCCTCATGCCCGAGAACGCGCCTTTGACATCGCCCGCCTGGATCCGCCGCCTGGTGTCTCACCGGAGGAGGCCGTCACGGAGATCGGCGACGTGCTCGGATCAATTGGCGACACTTGCCCGGAATGCACGCCCTAACACTGAGCGCGCAAGCGGGCGCACGCGCCGGGTTCGCCGCGCCGAGATCGCCAGATCATATAAGCCCAGCGAGATCCGGTAGGTCTTCAGCTTTGTGGGCATGGCCTGCAACGCGGTCGTCACGTTAGATCTCAACGCCGACGTGCGAACCAAACTCCCAGCACAAAAGCCGCCAAGAGCGAGCGCAACGGCGCCTCCACCGTCACCTTCCGGAGCCGCTCGGCCAATTCCTCCGCCGAGCGTCCGAGGTCCACTTGCTTCTTCGTCCCGGGCTTTTCCCGAAAAGGATTCTCAAGACCGTGCTGATCGTTCGTCAGCCCGGAGGCTTCTGTCATCGCCGCGGTTTCGCTTGCATCCATACACTCCTCCTACGTCTGCCAAAGCAAGCGTCCTCAGGACCTATCGGTTCCTAAGCCGACTTCCGCCGTGCTCCGACCGCCGGCTTCTTTACGGCCGCTTCCTTTACCGGCTTCTTGCCGGCGATCGGCATCAGCATCTCCTTCTGACCCGCCGTGGCCTTCTTCGCCTTCTTGGCCGGCTTTTTCGGTGCCTTGGTCTCGGCCGCGGCGCCGCCGACGCTCTTCCGCAGCGCGTCCATCAGATCGACGACGTTCTCGCCCCTCGGCCGTTCTTTCGGAGTGATCGGCTTCCCCGCGCGCTTCTGGTTGACCAGGTCGACCAGCGCGGTCTCGTAGTGATCCTCGAATTTCTCGGGGTCGAACGTGCCCGTCTTCTGGTTGACGATGTGCCTTGCGAGGTCGAGCATGTCCTTGGTGACTTTGACGTCCTGGATCTCGTCGAAGTACTCCTGCTCGGAGCGGACCTCGTAGGGGTAGCGCAGCAGCGCACCGACGAGACCCTTCTCCAACGGCTCGAGCGCGATAATGTGCTCACGGCTGGTGAGA